>CAYMWT010000054.1:0-11692 GCA_964394055.1 uncultured Oscillospiraceae bacterium | reverse complement strand
CTACATGCGTCTTGCCATCGACACATTTTTTCGTAGTCAAGGGTCATTTCTGTTCAGTCTTGATATCTAACATCATTGGTTAACCTCTCTTTCATTAGATTGACAGCCATACCCATTACCCTTCGTGCCACACATCTCATTTCTTTTCTTTTATCCCTTTCAGCGGGACGCTCTTATAAGTTGGGTTCGAATTTGGGGGAAGACTGCCTTGCAATCGGCTTACATACCTTCGACCTTTCAGCTTGCAGTTTGCTTGGATTTATTTGACATCCGTTTTCCTTGGGTTCCTGCTGTAGAAGAAATTCTTCTGGTCTGCTTTGCGCCTGACCGAAACATTTGCTTCTGTCTTTTACACTACATTTCCTTCAAATTCCTTCACAGGCCATTACCAATTTGGTCTTCTGCCTGTCTGCGCTTTCGATCTGGCACAATCTTTTGTTCTGACTTCGCCCAGTTTATGGCTTCTTTTCTTGCATTGTCTCGGCCTTGATTTTCGCTCTTCCTTTGGCTTCGGCTTACACCACCGTTGCCCTTGGCTTTGCTGCCATCTTTTCCTTTGACGTTGCTTTGCTTCCAGAACCTGCGTTGTCGTTCCCTTGGACTTTGCTTTCTCTTAGCTTTTGACCTTCCTTACTTCTATACTGCGCTGAAATTACTTTAGGTCAGAGGTTGAAGCCTTCGGATTTACCTGTACATTGGTATCACCTCTTTGTGCCTATAAGATATCACGAAAATTTCTCTTTTTCAAGATGGAATATTGTACAAACTCACAAAAATGTAGTTGTGCAAAACACAGATTTCCCTGGGAAGCGCACAAATGGTGATTGACATTTTGAAGACAGATGTGATAAGATATTTTTGTTGGGCGGCTCAAAAGAGCCGCCCATTTTCTATTCCCGATTCTGTTCCAGCCAGATCAGCAGCACGGCGATGTCCGCGGGGCTGACCCCGGAGATTCTTCCTGCCTGGCCGATAGACAGGGGACGGATTTCCTGAAGCTTTTGTCTCGCCTCCAACCGAAGACCGGCGATGGACAGGTAGTCGATGTTCTCCGGCAGCAGCCGGGACTCTTCCTTTTTGAATTCCTCCACCTGCTTTTCCTGACGCTGAAGATACCCGGCGTACTTCACCTGGATCTCCACCTCTTCCGTAATGGAGGCAGGGAGGGGCACACGACCGGAATCGAAGGGCGCCAGATCCCCATAGCTCACCTGGGGACGGCGGAGCAGATCGGCCAGCCTCGCGGAATTTTGAACCGGCGCGGTACCCTTTTCTTCCAGCATCCGGTTCAGAGCCGGGGAGCCGGGAACGCCGCTGCACTCCAGCCGGGCGACCTCCTGACGGACGGCCTGATATTTTGCCTCAACCTCCCGCAGACGCTCCTGGGGAACCAATCCGATTTTTGCCCCCAAAGGGGTCAGCCGGAGATCGGCGTTGTCCTGACGGTGGAGCAGGCGGTATTCCGACCGGCTGGTCATGATCCGGTATGGCTCATTGGTGCCCTTGGTCACCAGATCGTCGATCAGGGTACCGATGTAGCTGGTGTCCCGGGTCAGGATGAATGGCTCCTTTCCCTGAAGCTTCAATGCGGCATTGACACCGGCCACCAGGCCCTGGGCCGCCGCCTCCTCGTAGCCGGAGGTGCCGTTGAACTGCCCGGCGCCGTACAGGCCGGAAATGACCTTTACCTCCAAGGTGGGCTTCAGCTGGGTGGGATCGATGCACTCGTACTCGATGGCGTAGGCGGGACGCATCATCTCAGCGTGTTCCAGACCGGGAATGGTGTGCATCATTTCGATCTGTACGTCTTCAGGCAGACTGCTGGAAAAGCCCTGGATGTACATTTCCTCGGTATCCAGGCCGCAGGGTTCAATGAACAGCTGGTGCCGGGGCTTGTCCGCGAACCGGACGATCTTCGTCTCGATGCTGGGACAGTACCGGGGGCCGACCCCGGAGATGGTGCCGTCATACATGGGGCTGCGGTGGAGGTTCGCCCGGATGATCTTGTGGGTCTCCTCGTTGGTGTAGGTGAGGTAGCACACAGCCTCGTTGTAGGGCCTATGCTCCGTCCGGAAGGAAAAGGGCTCCACAGTCTCGTCTCCCGGCTGCAATTCCATTTTGGAGAAATCGATGCTGCGCCGGTTGACCCGGGGCGGCGTGCCGGTTTTGAACCGCCGCAGGTTCAGCCCTAAGCCGCGGAGATTATCCGCCAGGCCGATGGAAGGGTGCATCCCGTCGGGGCCGGAGGAAACGACGCTTTCCCCGGTGATCACGGTGCTGTCCAGGTAGGTGCCAGCGGCCACCACCACAGCCTTGCAGGGATAGATGGCCCCCAGCTGGGTGCGGACGCCGGAGACGGCGCCGTTTTCCGTAAGCACCTCCACGATCTGGGCCTGCTTCAGTTCCAGACCCTCCTGAAGCTCCAGGGTGTGCTTCATGAACTGCTGGTACTTCCGGCGGTCGGCCTGGGCACGAAGGGAATGGACGGCAGGCCCCTTGCCCCGGTTGAGCATCCGATACTGAATGCAGCTGTGGTCGGCGGCAATGCCCATTTCCCCGCCCAGAGCATCCAGCTCCCGCACCAGGTGGCCCTTGCCGGTGCCGCCGATGGCCGGGTTGCAGGGCATGTTGCCCACAGCATCCAGGTTGATGGTAAAGAGAATGGTATGGCAGCCAAGTCTGGCGGCAGCCAGGGCAGCCTCAATTCCGGCGTGACCCGCGCCAATGACGGCCACGTCACAGCTTTCTCCATAGTAAGTCATAGGGGGTCTCTCCTTATTTCAGCCAATCTTCCACCATAGCACGGCAGGAGCGGCTCATTTCCTCGCTGAAGGCGCTGTTCCACTTCCGGGCGCAGAACCTGCGGAGGTAGTCCGTCAGTTCCTCGCCGGACTTGCCCTGCTGCTTTTCCAGCATCCGGGACATTTCGGCAGCCTTTTCCGGATCATAGCCGTTTTCATGAACCAGGTCGGCAATATCGTGGCGAGGCGGCTTGGGACGGGAAAGCTGCTGGGCTGTGGGATAGCCCATGCACAGCATAGCGGCAGGAACCACATATTGAGGAAGGTTCAAAAGCTTTTTATGGTATTCGAAATTCTCCGTAATGTCGCCGATGTAGCAGCTGCCAAGGCCCAGGCTTTGGGCGGCTACTACGGCGTTCTGGGCGGCGATGATGGCATCCGCCTGAGAAAGGAACAGGTCACCCAGGTCAGGCTTGCGAACCACATCCACCGCGGTCCGGAATACGTCGTACCACCGGCGGTAGTCGGCGCAGAAGATCAGCACCATGGGCGCGGTGGCGATGAAGGGCTGATTGTCGCAGCTGACGGAGAGCTTCTGCTTGACCCCCGGATCGGTGATGTCCAGAATGGTGTAGAGAGCCATGTTCCCGGCGGTGGGGGACTGAATGGCAGCGGAGAGAATTTCCTGCTTTACGTCTTCGGGAATGGGACGGTCTTCATAGACCCGGACGGACTTTCGGTCATGAAGCTGCTGCAATACCTCATTCATGGGCTTCTTCCTCCCTGGGTTTCTTTTCCTCCGGGGGCAGAAGGAAGGGCTTGCACACTACCTCGCACCGGTTGATGGGGGTGCCCAGGGCGTGGAACTTTTCTTCGTAGCCGGTCATGACGCCCACCACGCCGTCCTTGTGGAGATCCCGGGTCAGGTTTTTTACTTCCAGGCCGCAGGCGGCAAACTCCTCCAGGGAGTATTCAAACAGAGGAGCGTTGTCGGTTTTGAAGTGGAACTCGCCGCCGTTTTTCACCACCCGGCAATACTTATCCAGGAAGCTGCGATGGGTCAGACGGCGCTTGGCGTTCTTCTTCCGGGGCCAGGGGTCGGGGAAGTTGATAAACAGCCGGTCGATTTCTTCCGGGGCGAAAATCTCTTCGATGTTTGCTACGTCCATGTCGATGTAGAATACGTTGTGGAGGCCCATGGACTGGGCCTTTTCCATGGCCACCACCATGGCCTCCCGGCAGCGCTCCACAGCGATGAGCAGCACGTCGGGATTTAAGTCGGCGGTTTCCGCGGTGAACTTGCCCTTTCCGCAGCCCACCTCTACCCAAAGGGCAGTGCAGCCCGGCATCAGACTCCGCCAGTTCCCCTTCAGGGCGGCAGGATCGGAAACGCGCAGGGCGGCGCACTTCTCCATCCGGGGATCCAGGTTCTTCATTTTCCTCATTCGCATAGAATATATCCTCCAAAGGGCAAAATACCCACATTTTTCAGCTTCTCATTATAGCAGAACCGGACAGAAAAAATCAAGTCCCGGGTGGATTTCGGGGCGCCACTTTCTGAAAACTGTTGCGAAAAAGGACGGGACAATGTATAATACAAAGGAAACTCTGAATAAATCGTCTGCGGCTGAGATCGGGATCCTTTGCCCCAGACGTTCCGTTTGAAAAGTGGGAAATACATCCAGTATTCCGCCACTTTCCAAACTTTCGCCTGAGCCAAAATCTCTCCGCCTCAGCTCTTGCCGATTTATTCAGAGCTTCCCAAAAAAAGTCAAGGGAGGAAGAAGCGGTGAAGCGAGCATTGGGATTTCAGTGGACGGCGATGCTGCTGGCTCTGCTGGTTCTGTTTACCGGCTGCGGCGGCAATACAGCCGCGGCGGTGTCCGTTTCGGACTCCGTCCATGGGGGAAGCTATGAAATCCCCGTATTTCAGGACGCCTTCTTTCATCCGGAACTGGCGGAGGACTTTGGCACGGTGAAGCTGGACGCTTCCGCCCTGACGGAGGGCGTGGTAGCGGTCAGCGCCCGGAGTGAAAGCCGCCTGAAGTTCCAGGTGGTTCTGGGAGAGATGAAATACAATTACGATCTGCCCAATGACGGGCAGCCTGGGGTGTTCCCTCTGAATATGGGGGATGGCAGCTATACCTTCCGGGTAATGGAAAGCGTTGGAGACAGCAAATATGCCTGCGTCTGGTCGGAGACACGGGAGGTTGCCATGCGGGACGAATTCCAGCCCTTCCTGCGGCCCAGCCAGGAGGTAAACTACGGGGAGGACTTCCGGTGCGTGGCCAAGGCCAGAGAGCTGGCCGCCGGCTGCGATACGGATATTGACATAGCCGCTGCCATCTACGGCTATCTGGTGAAGCACATCCGCTATGACGACGAGAAGGCGGCCACTGTACAGTCCGGATACCTGCCCCAGCCAGACGAAACCCTGGAGACCGGAAAGGGAATTTGCTTTGACTACGCGGCGTTGGCAGCGGCCATGATGCGCAGTCTGGGAATTCCCTGCAAGCTGATAACCGGCTATGTGGGGGACGATATCTACCACGCCTGGAACAGCTTCTACATCCATGAGCAGGGCTGGATTACGGTAGAGATCAAGGCTCCTGCCAACCAGTGGAAGCGGGTGGACATCACCTTCGCCGCAGGAGGCGTGAGGGCAAAGGATCTGGATGACGATTCCCGGTATACCACACGGTATACCTATTAAAAAGGGAGGACTGTGACATGATGAAAAAAATGCTGAGTTCCGGTCAGATCAACGTATTGTGCGGAAGCATCGCCATGATGCTGGGTTCCGGCGTGCCCCTGAGTCAGGCGGTATCCATGTTCGCCCAGGACACGGCGGGCACCTTGGGAACGGCTGCCGGGGAAATTACCGCGGCTCTGGAAACCGGCAGCGGCTTTGCCGAGGCCGCGGAACAGACCGGAGTGTTTCCCGCCTATGCCCTGGGGGTGTTCCGCACGGCGGAGCTGTCCGGACGGCTGGATGAAGCTCTGGAACACCTGGCAGAGGAATATGCCCGGGAGGAACGGCTCTCCCAGCGGCTGAAAACCACCCTGGGCTATCCCGCAGCGCTGCTGCTGATGATGTGCGGCGTGCTGGCGGTGCTGGTGTTCGCCGTGCTTCCCATGTTCCAGGGGGTATATACCAGCATCACCGGAAGCCTGGCGGCTTCCTCCTATGCCTATGTGCTGGCAGCGGCGGCGGTGGGACGGATCAGTCTGGTGCTGTGCGCCCTGGTGAGCCTGGTTTTGCTAACCCTTTGCCTGCTGCTGCGGGAGGAAAGGGGACGGAAGAAACTGCGCGCACTGATGGAAAAGGTTTACATAACCCGAAATGCCAGCCGGCTTCTGGCTCTGTCCCGATTGACGGATACCCTGGCCACCCTGCTTGCCAGCGGCACCGATCCCGACGAGGCCATGGACATGGCCCGGGAACTGACGGAACACAGCGGGTTGAAAGCGGCCCTGAACCGATGCAGGGAGCAGATGGATCAGGGGGCAGGATTGGCCTCCGCCCTGGTGCAGGGGCAGGTGCTGCCACCGCTGTATGGACGGATGCTTCTCAGCGGCAGCGAAAGCGGCCGCCTGGCCGAAACAATGGAGGAGCTGTCCCAGCGGCTGAGCCGGGAGGCGGAGGAAAGCCTCTGCGGGATCATGGATCGGACAGAGCCTGTGCTTATTGGATTTCTGACCCTGTCTGTGGGTCTGACCCTGCTGGGGGTTATGCTGCCTCTGCTGGGCATTCTGGGCGCGGTCTGAGGGTTGCGCCATGGAAAAGAAGAAAAAAATCGGATTGCTGCTCCTGGCCGCGTTGCTGATGCTGCTGGCAATCGGGGCTTTTGCGCCCCGGGTGGGCAGGCAGATCCGGGAGGACAGCCGGAACGCCATCCGGGACGCGGTGGTGCGCAGCGCCATGGAGTGCTATGGGGTGGAAGGGGTATATCCTCCCAGTCTGGCGTATTTGGAGCAGCACTATGGTCTGCGGCTGAATCACCGGGACTTTATTGTCAGCTATGAGGTCTTTGCCAGCAATCAGCCGCCCAGTGTTCAAGTGATGCTGAAAGGGGAGGAGTGACCATGAAAGAAAAAAGAGCTTCCTCCCTGATGCTGCTGCTTCTGTACAGCCTTTTGATCCTGGCTCTGCTGGTGCTGACGGTGGCCGGGGCCAGGCTATACCGCCAGGCGCTGTCCGCCCATGAGGAACAGAGCCGCCAGCGGGGAGCCCTGTCCTACATCCAGAGCCAGGCGTCCCTGTGCCAGGGACAGGGACAGATCCGACTGGAAAATGGCCCGGAGGGCGACATGCTCTGTCTGAAGGAGCCGGACAGCGTGTATGAGACCCGGATCTACCAATATGAAAATACCCTGCGAACGGAATTTTCCCGGCAGGATCAGCCCTTGATGCCGGAAAACAGTGAGGTGGTCTGCCCGCTGGACACACTGGAGCTGGACTGGGAGAACCGGGAGCTGCTTCGGGTCACGGCAGATGGGCGACAGGCCTGGGTTTGGGTTCAGGGGGGTACTTCCCATGAATGAACGGATGAATGGACGACTGGGGCATCTGATACCGGTGCTGCTGTTTGTGCTTTTCTTTGTCCTGTGCTGCGGCGTGCTGACCGGCGTATTCCTCCGGGCAGCGGAGATGCGCCGGGAGACCCAGGCCTACAGCGCCGGGGTGCAGCTTTGCCGCAATCAGGCGGAGCAATATCGGGCAGAACAGGCTGACCCGGGAAGCCATTGGTATGACGAAGGCTTCCGGCCTGTGCCGGAGAAGGATGCCGCCTATCGGGTGGAGATCACCCAGGAGGTTCGGGAAACGGCCGCCGGACAGCTGTGCACCGGGAGAATCCGGGCCTATGACCGGGAAAATACCCCGCTGTATGAATTGGAGACGGTGGTTTTCCGGGAGGCAGAGGAGGCAGCCAATGGAGAATAGAAGATTTCGTGTGGGCAGTGTGGCCGTGCTGTTCACGGTGGTGCTGCTGTGCGTGTCGATTTTCGCCGCCCTGACGGTGACCACCGCGCTGGCAGATGAAAAAACCGCCCAGCGGTATGGTCAGCATGTGTCCCGGCAGTATGCCTGTGAAAATCTGGGCCAGGAGTGGCTGGCCCAGGCACGGGCCTTTCAGATGGGCCTGGGGCCTCTTCCGGAGAATACCAGTCAGGAGGCGGATGGCAGCCTGAACACCACCATTGCCGGGGATTCTATGGAGCTGACCATCCGCCTGAATCAGGCGGGGACGCTGGAACGGTGGAGCTGCACCGCCCAGTGGCAGCCGGAGGAAATCTGGCAGCTTTGGCAATAAGCGAGGAGGTAACGATATGCAGCTTGAACAGATTCTGCGCCGGGCCATTGGCCTGGGCGCGTCGGATATTTTTGTGGTGGCCGGTCTTCCCCTGACCTTTAAGGTGCGGGGAAACCAGGAGCGGGACACAGCGGAGGGGAACCTGAGCCCGGATATGACCCGGGAATTTGCCCAGGCGGTGTATGCCATTGCGGGACGGGAACCCATCTGCGTTTCCGGGGGAGCCACCGATGATGATTTCTCCTTTTCCCTCAGCGGCATTGGCCGGTTCCGGGTGAACCTGTTCCGGCAGCGGGGCAGCATCGCCGCTGTGGTGCGGGTCATCCAATTCGGTGTGCCCACGGCCGAGTCTGCCCATATTCCCCCGGAGGTCATGGAGCTGGCATCTCTGAAAAAGGGCATCGTCCTGGTCACCGGCCAGGCCGGCTCCGGCAAGTCCACCACCCTGGCCTGTATGATCAACCATATCAATCACACCCGCTGCGGGCATATCCTCACCCTGGAGGATCCGGTGGAGTATATTCATCGCCATGACCGGTGCGTGGTCAGCCAGAGAGAGATCCTCTGCGACTGCCCCAGCTATGTTGCCGCTCTGCGCAGTGCCCTGCGGGAAAGCCCGGATGTGATCCTCCTGGGAGAGATGCGGGATCGGGAGACCATGGAGGTGGCCATGACAGCGGCGGAGACCGGACAACTGCTGTTTTCCAGCCTCCACACCTGCGGCGCGGCCAATACCATTGACCGGATCATAGATTCCTTCCCCTCCAACCAGCAGACCCAGATCCGGATGCAGCTGTCCATGGTTTTGCAGGCGGTGGTGAGCCAGCAGCTGGTGCCGGA
This sequence comes from uncultured Oscillospiraceae bacterium, assembly GCA_964394055.1. Lineage (GTDB taxonomy): Bacteria > Bacillota > Clostridia > Oscillospirales > Oscillospiraceae > Faecousia. Next base: position 2,796 of record CAYMWT010000054.1, on the reverse strand, counting down.
TATTCACGGGGATCCCATTCCTGTTTTTGAGATCATGAAAATGAATCTGGCCATTCGGAATATGGTTCGGGAGGGGAAGACCCACCAGCTGGAGTCCGCCATGGCCTCGGGAGCCGCCCAGGGTATGCGCACCATGGACGGCGGGCTGCTGAAGCTTTACCAGGAGGGCCGGATCACCAGGGATACGGCGCTGGAATACGCCATGAATTACGACACCATGTCAAAAAGAATTTGATTCATTCCAGACATAACTCCCGTTTCCTTCCAATATTCGGAAAAACCGGCGACATGCTTGCTTTTTCGGAAGAAAGATGATATATTATATAATACAATGCCGGGTGGCCTGTGGGGAAGACATGCCGCCGAAAAGGCATAGGAGGAAGGAAACATGCGCGAGGGGAAAATATATGTAACAATGCTGGGGAAGTTTGCCCTTCGGGAGGAGGGAATGACCCAGCCCTGTGTGGTGAGCCTGACCGGACGCTCCCGCCGTCTGTGGATTCTGGTTGCCTATCTGATCCTCCATCGGGATCGGGGGATTCCCGCCCAGGAGCTGATTGATCTGCTCTGGCCCGACGCGGCAGGGGGCAACCCTATGAGCACTTTACAAAACAATGCCAGCCGTGCCAGAAGCGCCTTGGCGGAGCTGGGATTTTCCGATGCCAAGCGGCTGATCGTCTGCGAGGATGGATTTTACCGCTGGGCCCCGGATCGGGAAACCGAGGTGGACAGCGACACCTTTGAAGGTCTGGCACGTCATGCCCTGTGTCAGAAGACACCTCAGGAGGGACTGCCTCCGGCGCTGGAAGCGGTCAAGCTGTACGAGGGAGATTTCCTGGCGGAAAGCGCCATGGAATTCTGGTGCGGCAGCATCAATACCTATTACCGTTCCCTATATATCCGTCTGTGCCGCATGACGGTGTCCTGGCTGATGGAAACAGGCAGGACGGTGGATGCCGAGCGGCTGTGCTCCCGTGTGCTTCAGCTGGACGCGGCGGCAGAGGAATTCAGCGTCTATCTGATGCGTGCCCTCATTCTCAACAAGAATCCCCAAAAGGCTTTGGAGCATTACGAGCATACCCGGCAGATGTACCGGGAAAGCTTCGGCGTGGTGCCCGGGCCGGAGATGGAAGCGGAGAAGACGGAGGCGGTTCATGCCCTCTATGGCCGTGAGACCGGAGAGCAGGAGCTGGGGGCGTTTCTCAGTGTCTCCGATGAAGAGAGCGGGGCCTTTTACTGCGACAACAATGTGTTCCGGGAGATCGTCAAGCTTCAGCTCCGGGAGCTGCGGCGCAATCACGGTCAGGCGCAGATCCTGCTTGTGCGGCTGAACCGGGACGACCTGCCTCTGGAGCGTCAGGCTGTGCTGATGAAGCAGCTGGAGGCCACCCTGACCGCCGCCCTTCGGGCCGGTGATCCCTTCACCAGAATGGGCACCAACCGCTATATGATCCTGCTGGCCGGGGCTACCCGGGAGAATGCCCAGATGGTGTCCCAGCGGATCCTGAACCGTTTGCAGAAGGACTTTTTTCGTCCCGCCCGGGACTATTGCTTTCAGATTGCAGACCTGGAACGGCTGAAGAAAATGGAGGCCATGGTGGCGGAGAAAAAGGCCGGGCACATCTGAAAACTGCCAAAACATCCAAACAGCGGGGCTTGATGCCCTGGGCAAATATGTCATGTAATGGTTTTTCAGCCATGGCTTCAGGCCGTCGAAAATCCCCTATGGGGCTTTCCGACGGAAGAGTTGGCAGTCTGCTTAGCGCACTTCGTCGAAGCACCAAACACAATGCGACCTTTTCCGCAAGCGGAAAACTCCGACTGTGTTCGGGCTTCTCCTCTCCCCACAAAGCGAGAATCGCTTTGTGGGGGCCCCAAGCGCCTTTGGCGCACAACTCGCACACACGCAGCCTGAGAGGTATGTTTTGCCACGCACAGGAGGTGAATTGCCCCAAAGGGGCAAGAGAGACCACCCTGGGGTGTGTCGCGGCAAAACATGATCTGACTTTATTCGCCGCTGCAGCGGCGAACTCTGCGAGGCACTTTATCGACACTTTGAAGCCATGGTTTTTCAGCCATGGCTTTTTTCTTTGAAATTTCATGAAAAATTTTTGGAAGACATAGCGTAATCATAGCAGTATGCGCTACAATGGGACACAACAGAATATGGGTGGAGGATAGGATGATCCTATCTAAGAGCCCAACAAAGGAGAGCTTCAGGTGAGAGAAAGCCGCATGTCACCAATCGGTACCAATACCTTTGGCATTTATGTGGATAATGTGACGGATGGAGAAATCCATGGCCGGATCGTCGGCGGCGGAGCCCCGGCGGACAGCCAATTTACCAGCCTGACGAAAATGATCCTGATGGTGGATGAACTGCTGGACCGGGATCAACGGGATGAGAAAATGGCATTTGTGACAGATCCGCCTGACTTTGAACTGGAGATTCTGTTCCGGCAGAACTACAGCTGGCAGGGTCGGTTACGATGGCCCGCGGGCGGTAAGGAGGCAACCTTCCATAGCGTACTGGAACTGATATTTGTTTTGGAAACCACGTTGGCCCAGGCAGCAGCCTGAAGGCCTGGTCATGAGCAGCCGAGGGGAACGGCGGGCGCATGATGGTGGAGAATTGTGTAAATTTTGGATCCGCGAGATCTTTCTGGTGAGGAGGAGTTATCTATGTTTCGAAGAAGTCTGGCAATGCTGCTGTGTGTCTGCATGGTGTTTTCCATGCTGCCCACATCCGCATTTGCGGTAGAAACCAATGCTGGGGAAGAGCAGTCTGTAGTTGAG
>CAYMWT010000053.1:0-11770 GCA_964394055.1 uncultured Oscillospiraceae bacterium | reverse complement strand
TTGAGGTGCGTGTGGTTACGCCGTGGGGGTTCGAGTCCCCTCTCTCGCACCAAAAAAGCCAAGCCCACTGGGCTTGGTTTTTTTGATGCGAAAAAGAGAGGGGACTCGAACCCATCTAAATGGGACTGTCCGGTGGACAGTCCCGGCAGCCAGTTCAAAAACTGGCTGCAACCATACTTTTACCGCGGGTAAAAGGCAATCGAGTCCCTCTCTCGTACCGAACCGGTTGGGTTGCGAATTCACAAAAACCTCACCTTGTCACCTAATTTGAAAACAGCCGAAAACAAAAATAACCGCCTCTTCAACACATTTACACAATATTGACTTCCGCCCCCATCTGCAATATAATACACACAAATCCTCACAATAGAACACAAGGGAGGCACCCCATGGTACGTTTCTTTGTCACCCCCCAGGATCTGGACGGCGACCGGATCACCCTCACCGGAGAGAACGAACAGCACAAAAAGGTACTCCGCCTGAAGGAAGGGGAGTCGGTTCTCCTCTGCGACGGCCAGGGCAGGGAAGCCCTCTGCCGGATCACGGGAGACGGGCTGACCGTGGAGGAGCGCCGCCTCTCCCAAACCGAGGCTGGCGTCTTCGTCACCGTCTACATGGCCTTTCCCAAGGCGGATAAGCTGGAACACGTCATCCAGAAGGCCACAGAGCTGGGAGCGTCGGAGATCGTAGCCTTTCCCTCTGCCCGGTGCGTCTCCCGCCCCGATGATAAGAGCCTGAAAAAGAAGCTGGAACGCTGGCAGAAGATCGCCCAGTCCGCCGCGGAGCAGTCCGGCCGTGGGAGAATCCCAAAGGTAATGGTGCTGAGCAGCCTCCGGGAGGCCCTGGAACGGGGCGCTAGGACGGACAGGGCGCTGCTGTTCTACGAAAACGAACAGGCGGTGACCTTGAAAATGGCCCTTTCTAAGGAACCCTACCAGACCGTGAGCCTGCTCACCGGCCCGGAGGGCGGCCTGGAAGAGGCAGAGGTGGCCCAGGCCAGGGAAACAGGCTGGCAGGTCTGCACCCTGGGAAAACGAATTCTCCGCTGTGAGACGGCCCCTCTGTGCGCCTTGTCCGCGGTGATGTATGACGCAGGTGAGTTTTAAAAAGGATCTGCTGCAAAACTGAATTGCAGCAGATCCTTTTTTATGGGAAAAGCCCTCTCAGTCACGGCACCAAGGTGCCGTGACAGCTCCCCCGGAGAGGGGGAGCCAAGGGCGTGGTTCAAATTTTTGACAGGTTAGACAATGGTGAAACCCACTTGCCTCTCCCCCTGAGCGAGGTGGCACGGCGTAGCCGTGACGGAGAGGGTTAGGGAGCGGTGGCGCTTCCGGGGCGGTGGGAGCCTCAGGAGCGGCAGGCGCCTCAGAGGGCAACAGAGATTTGGGCGCTGAAGCTTCTGTGGGGAGAGCCTCGGTGACAGGCAGGTTGCCGTTTTTGCGAATCACCACATCGCTGCTCATGCCGTCCACCTCAATGACGCACCGCCCGTCTCCGCAGACATGGCTCCCGTTCCGGGCAGTCGTGGGGAAGTCAGACGTAAAGCCGTTGCTCATTCCGTCCATCTTCACGGTAAAGCCCGTGTCCTCCGGCAGGGTCAGATCCAGATCCCCGGACATGGAATCCACCACGATCCGGCTGGGCGTGTTGTACAGCACCCCGGTGAACTTGGCAGAGGCGGCGTCAAAGTCCAGGGTATTCAGGGTACCTTCCAGGAATACATCCCCGGAGGCGGTATCGATGTCCAGGTCTGTGATGTGGCAGTTCTGGAACCGGCAGACGCCGCTGGCACTGTCCACGTCCACCTTCCGGACGGTCAGGTCGGAAAGCCGCAGGGCAGTGGAGGCAGTGTCCAGCTCCAATTCGTCGCAGCTCCAGTCCTGGGGCACCAGAATGGTCAGATCCTTGTCCGCAAAGCTCAGATTTCCAAAGTGGAGAATGCCCACCTGGATATCCTCGCTGTAGTCAATGTCCAGCTTGCCGTCCTTCACCTTCCATACCATGGGATGCTTGCTGTCTTCGGTTTCGTAGAAGCAGATGTCAGAGACCGCTGCGGCCTTTATGGTGATCTCCCCGGCGGCCCATTCCACACTGATTTCCCGCACCTCATTGGCAGGGACGGTGAAGGCTTCGGGAACATTCAGGTATTTCGCCACGATCCATCCCTTTGCGGGGCTGGTGATATAGGCCCAGTGGGTGCCATTGGTGTATTCCGTTTTTTCTACCAAAGCGGTTTCCCCGCTCTTCAGCACACCCACCGCTTCACTGGACATGCTGGGGCTTTTCCGAATATTGACATTGTCCGCTGCGGTATAGGTGCCAGAGGAAACGGTGGAGGGCAGGGGCGCTTCCCCATCGTCGGATGCGCTTGGGGAGGATTCCCTGACCCATCCGGTGACCGGGCTGCTGATATAGGACCATTGCTGGCCGTTGATCGTATCTGTCCGTTCTATGGTCACATCGTCGCCCAGCTTGATCGTGCCCATAACCTGGCTCTGGTCGTTGGGAGTGCTGTAAACGTCGATGCTCCATTTCGCGGTACCGGCGTCAGAATTCAGGTTCGTGTCCTCATCATCCTTTAAACGGGTGGGAATGGCAGTAGCAGCGTAGGAGTCAGTCCGCAATGCCCTGCGGGCACGATGTAAAGAAAACCCCAGACCCAATGCCAGAAATCCCAGCAGCAGGGCCAGAATAATGCTCCAGATGATGATGCGGATAATGGCATTTTTTCTCATATTATTCTGCCTCCTTTAGATCGAGAATGGCTTTCACAAGCCCCTTCACCGCGCCGATGATGGGGAAGATCACCCAGGTGATGTGCCAGGCTCCGGTGAGGAAGCTGAGAATGAAGTAAGCGGCCAGACCGATGGTCCAGATCAGACTGCCGATGCTTCTGCTCAGCTCGGATTCCGGTTCCTGAGAGGGGTACCCCTCATTCTGAGGCCGCTTTCTGGCAGCGCCCAGGATCATCAGCGCCGTGGCCACTGCCACCATGGTTAGCAGCCCGGAGATCCCCAGGGTGGTCATGCCAAAATCGTCCAGGACGATCACGGGAACGGGGCAGAGAATGTACAACGCGATGCCCACAGCCCGCATCAGCTTTTTCGTACTGGTATCGAAACTACCCTTGGGAGGCTCCGGCGTGACCCGGGCAGTGGTGTAACCGGTGCCACCGGAGGTGCCCAGAATTTCGTTGATATCTCCGATGCCGATGATGGCCAGCCGATAGGCGGCCTCCGGGGTCTTGCCCTCGGCAATGAGATCGTCGTAGCGATCCAGGGTGTTCTGTAAAATTTCCTGCTTGATATCCTCACTTCCGGCAGCCCCGGCGAAGAGAAGCTCCACATATTGGGCAAGCTGATCTTTCATTTTGATTCCTCCAACTCCAATAATTTATCCATGATTTCCTTGGTCTCATTCCACTCTGTTTTGAGACGGTGACAGGCTTCCTTTCCGGCAGCGGTGATGGTGTAGTACCGCCGTCTGGCCCCGGGGCCGTCGTTGCCCCAATAGGAAGCGATGTACCCTAACTCCTCCAGCCGCCGGAAGGCGGTGTAGAGGGTAGCCTCCTTTAATTCGAATCGTCCCGAAGAGAGGGTAGAGATCACCTTGTTGATTTCGTAGCCGTAGCTGTCACCCCGCAGGAGCCGTGCCAGAATGATGGCATCGGTGTGTCCCCGGATCAGATCACCGGCGATTGACATGTGCATCCCTCCTTATGGCCATATATTAACACGAGATACCTCGTCTGTCAAGGTATATCTGTAAAAAATATATATTATTTTTCAAAAGAGAGGAGGCAGACCAAAGTCTGCCTCATGACGTTATTTGTGGTACTTGCTGCCCGCCTGGATAGCCTCCGCCCGGTAGAGCTGTTCCAGCACCATGATTCGGGCCAGATGGTGCGGGAAGGTCATTTTCCCCATGGACAGCTGGAAGTCCGCTTTATCCTTCACCCTTTGGGCAATGCCGAAGGAGGAGCCAATGAGGAAGCAGGCGCATCCCTTGCCGCTGCTCTTGACCTTAGAGAGGGTATCCGCAAACCCTTCACTGCTCAGCATTTTTCCCTCCGGCGTAAAGACGCAAAACCAGGCGCCCTTGGGAATTTTGGCAAGGATCATGTCCGCTTCCTTGTTAAGTCCGGCGGCGATCTCCGCGGGAGACGGATTTTCCGGCAGCCGTGCTTCCGGCAGCTCCAAAAGGGTGAACCTGCAGTAGCCGCTCAGGCGCTTAGAATACTCCGCGGCGGCGGACAGATAGAAGGCTTCCTTCAGCTTTCCCATGCAAATCAGTGTGATATCGAACATATTTCTTCCCTCCATTTTGGGCTATTCTACCATGAAAGCAGGAAAAAGGCAATTATCTTTTCGCCCCTTTGGGAAAAGGTAAGCAGGGAGGTGAAAGAATGAAGGAGAAGATCATTTCCGATCCCAACGGCAGCTACACCGGACGGCCCAAGGATGACCGATACGAAAAGCCCATTCAGGACGCGGACGATCTGTAAAGCAGGCCCCAGCCGGGAGTTTCCCGGCTGGGGAAGCGTTCAGGAAATGGGGACAATGTAGCTGTCACACTGTATATACTCACCGTCAACCAGTTCCGCGTTGCGGTTGCCAAATACCAGGGCGTCGATCTGCGCAACGTCCACCACCTGAATGCCGCTGTTGCATAGAACGGTTTGATTTCCCAGAGGCTTTATGGAGCATATGGTGCCTGTTGGTACGGGGCTGAACGTTCCGTCCTTCAGCATTACACCCTCCAAATCGGGAACCCCACAGGACATCCTCTTTACGGAGGGACTTTCGGAAGTACGGTCAGTACCGGATATTTCCAGAATGGCGGTCAGGGAGGTGAGCTCTGCTCGCTTCAGATAATAGCCGCTGTCACCGATGGGGACATTGGGTTCCGCCTTGCGTAACCGGTCAGAACTGGTCATGTTCCAGGTAAGCTCCCAGCTTCCATCCGCAAGGGGAATTTTTTCATCATCCCTGCGAAGGTAAATCCCGGAGCATCGTGCGGTGACCAAAGGGGAACGGGACTGGGGGGTGTCAAATGTGAGGGAAACGCTGTATTCCAGGCTTCCGTCTTCCCCAGCGAAACGCGGAATGGCCATGCCGTTTTCATCCCGTGTCAGTGGGGAGCCGTCGGCGTAGGTGAGAACCCCGGGAGAGGTTTCCAGTATACCGTTAAAGAAGCCATAGGCGCCGTTGGCGGCATACCGGCCATCCATGGTAATCTCCCAATCCGCCTGGGGAACCGTGCCCTCCGGCAGTTTTACGCCCTCGATTCGGAAGATCAGGACGGCACGGTAGGGATCCATCAAGGTTTGAGCCACAGAAATAGTGACACCCTGATCGGTGACGCTGATGGTTGAAGGAAAGCTGGCAAGCCCGGATTGCTCCGCCGTCTGTTTGTCCTGCCCACGGAAGGGGAAGTCCTGGACAATACTGTCAGGCCACCGTGTATAGACCGCCGCCGCCGTCATGGTGGTGAGAATCAGTACCACCGCAAAGGAGAGCATCAGAAGCTTTCGTCCGGAGAAGGATTTTCGTTCGGTTTTCCGGAGAAGGGCCTGTGTCATGGCTGCCTTTTCCTGTTGAGAAAAGGTAAGGCCATCCATGGCATCCCGAAATTCCCGCTTTATCATATGCGTCATAGGTACATTTCTCCTTCCTCCTGTAAGAATTCCCGAAGCTTTTTCCGTCCCCGGGACAGGCAGGTTGTGATGCTTCCTTCGGATTTCCCGAGGATTTTTCCGATTTCCCCTGCGGAATAGTCCTCGTAGTAGTATAAATACATGGGCACACGGTAATTTTTCGGCAAGGCCTTCAGTGCTTCCAGGACAGGGGAGTCCGGTGCCTGAGGCGCGGCCATAGTCTGCGCGTCTTCCAACGGTACAGTCTTTCGGAAGAAGCTGCTTTTCAGGTGATCCTTGCAGGTATTCACCGTAGCGCGGATGATGTAAGCTTTTTCATGCTCCGGGGTGTCAAAGTGAAGATCCCTGGTGAGCATTTTCAAAAACACCGTCTGGCAGATATCCTCCGCGTCACAGGTCTGCTTCAGATAGCTGTAGCTGATCCGAAGGATCATATCCGCATACTGGGAAACCAGCCGTTCTGCTTGCGCGGTATCCATGGATGCAATCACCTTCCTTTGTATTGTTAAGTCCTTCTATCCATAATACGACCCAGAGGGTGGATTCCTGACAGTTATCATATCATAAAAAGTTAGCCGGGCAAATACCCGGCTAAAGCGTTATATGGACTTCTTCATTTCATATTTCCGCTTGGTGGCCATACCGCCCCGGATATGGCGCTCCCGTTTATTTTCATCCAGGATCTCCCGCACCTGCAGGTACAGCCCCCGGTTGTACCCTTCCAGCCGCTGGGTCAGATCCTTATGCACCGTAGATTTGGAAATGCCAAAGTGCCGGGCGGCTGCCCGGACAGTGGCCCCTGTTTCGATCATGTACACAGCCAATTCCTGGGCTCGCTTCTCAAGGCATTCTTTCATGCTACTCCCCTCCGATGCTGTGTCAGGTTAAAAAAGCATATGCCCCGGGAAATCAGGATATGAATACTTGACACCTTTCCTCGTAAGGGGTAAAATGACAGAAACCTTTTGAGACAGGAGACACTTATGATTTACTTTAACAATGACTACAGCGAGGGCTGCCACGAGAAGATTTTGGAAGCCCTGGCAAAAACCAGCCTAACCCAGACTCCCGGCTATGGCGAGGACAGCTTCTGCGCCTCCGCCGCCCGAAAGATCCGTGCCCTCTGCGGCCGGGAGGACATCGCTGTTCACTTCCTGGTAGGCGGTACCCAGACCAACCAGACGGTGATTTCCGCCGCCCTGCGGCCCCATCAGGGGGCGCTGTGCGCCTCCTCCGGCCACATTGCCTGCCATGAAACGGGAGCCATCGAGGCCACCGGCCATAAGGTGCTGACCCTGCCCTCCAAGGACGGCAAGATCACGGGAGCTCAGGTGCGGGAATTTGTGGATGCCCATTTTGCGGATTCCAGCTTTGAGCATACCGTCCAGCCGGGCCTGGTGTACATTTCCAACCCCACTGAGCTTGGCACCCTGTACACCCTTTCCCAGCTGGAAGACCTGTCCATGGCCTGCCGGGAGAAGGGGCTGTACCTGTTCCTGGACGGCGCGAGACTGGGCTACGGTATGATGAGCCAAGGCAACGATATCACCCTAAAGGATCTGGCCCGGCTGTGTGACGTATTCTACATCGGCGGCACCAAGGTAGGCGCGCTGTTCGGTGAGGCCGTGGTGATCACCAATCCGGTTCTGGGGCAGGACTTCCGGTACCTGATCAAGCGCCACGGGGGAATGCTGGCCAAGGGACGCCTGTTGGGCATCCAGTTCGACATCCTGATGGAAAACAATCTGTACTTCGATATCGCCGCCCATGCCATCCGTATGGCAGACAAAATCCGGGAAGCCCTGGACGATTGCGGCGTACCCTACCTGGTGCCCGGCGTGACCAACCAGATTTTCCCCATCCTGCCCGATACGATTCTGGAAGCGCTGGGAGAGAAGTACGTTTTCTGCGAGCAGGAGCGGGTAGACGAAGCCCATCGGGCCATCCGCATCTGTACCTCCTGGGCCACCAGGGAGGAGAATGTCCAGGCCCTGTGTCAGGATATCCGCCGGCTGTGCCATCGGTAATATTTACAACTTGTTCACTCGATTTTTGTGGAAAAGGGTGATATACTAACCCCAAAGGCAGAAGGAGGGAATGATATGCAAATTGATCGGAAGCTGCTGCGCAATCTGTTCCTGCTGATTGCGGGGTGTCTGGTGTTTGCCTGGCTGCTGCTGGATACGGCCCGGGCGTCCAAGGTGTTCACCGCCCTTTGGGATCTGTTTTCCCCATTCTTTGTGGGAGCCTGCATCGCCTTTGTGTTCAACGTACCCATGCGTGCCATTGAGCGGCAGCTGGAGGGCATTCGGAAAACCGGTCTCCGCCGGGGCCTGTCCATTGTGCTGACGCTGGCTGCCCTGGTTCTGGTGATCATGTTTGTTGTGGAGCTGCTGGTGCCTCAGATCCAGCTGACCACCGCTTCTCTTGCCACCAAGCTGCCCGCCTTCGTGGAGAGGACGGCGGCCAGCCTGATGAAGCTGATGGATGACAACCCAGGTGTGCGGGACTGGATCCTGATGACCTTCAATCTCCAAAGCCTGGATTGGTCGTCCATACTGAAGGATACCCTGACCTTCCTGGGCAACAAGGCCAGCACGGTTATGGGCGGCGCGGTTTCGGTAATCGGCACTGTGACCAGCGGCGTGGTGACCGTGGTGGTTGGCATTGCCTTCTCCGTTTACTGCCTGGCCCGGAAGGAGATTCTGGCACGGCAGGGGAGACGGATTCTCTATTCCATCCTTCCCGAGAAGTTTACCGACGAGATCATCCGGATCCTCCGGCTGACCAACGCCACCTTCTCCAATTTCATCTCCGGCCAGTGCCTGGAGGCCTGCATCTTAGGCTGCCTGTTTATGGTTGCCATGACCATTTTCGGGATGCCCTACGCCCCTCTGGTCAGCGTGGTCATTGCGGTAACGGCATTGGTGCCTGTGGTTGGTGCCTTTGTAGGCTGTATTCTGGGCGCCTTCTTCATTTTGGTGGACAATCCCATCCAGGCGGTGACCTTTGTCATCATGTTCCTGGTGATCCAGCAGCTGGAAAACAACCTGATCTATCCCAGAGTGGTGGGTACCTCCATCGGTCTGCCTGGTATGTGGGTGCTGGTGGCCGTGACCATCGGCGGCGATCTCATGGGCGTGGGCGGTATGCTGCTGATGATCCCTCTGGCATCGGTGCTCTACACTCTGCTTCGGGAGTTTACGGACAGGCGGCTCCAGCAGCGTGGGATTCCGGAGGAAAAGCTCCAGGATCAGCCCCCGGAGATCAAATCCCAATTCCAGAAAAATAAGGAACGAAAGGAACGGCGGCGTCTGCAAAAAATGAAGGAGAAATTCCAGCAGATGCAGTCTCAGAAGAAGAAATGAAAGGGAAGCAAGCGGTATCCCTGGTGCTGGGGGCATCCCTGTGTATGCCTCTGACAGCCTGTGGAAGGGAAGCGCAAATCGTGGAAACCAGCTACGAGACCCATCCGGACATTACCCATGCCACCCTGGGAGAGCCCTATGTGGCAGTGTTGCCTGAGGCCACCACCCTGACACCCAGGGATGAGGAATTTGCCCGGGTAGTGGATTATATTCCGGATATCCTGGTGGATTTGAAATACGGTACGGAAGATAACTTTACCGGCCAGGTGATCTACAGCTTTCAGGACGTATATCTCCGCTACGGCACGGTGAAGAAGCTGAAGGCGGCTCAGGCGACCTTTGCCGAGGCCGGCCTGCGGCTGAAAATCTGGGATGGCTACCGTCCCGTATCCGCCCAGTTCCAGCTTTGGGAGGCCTGTCCCGACTCCAATTTCGTGGCCGATCCATCCAAGGGCTACAGCAACCACACCCGGGGCAACGCGGTGGATGTGACATTGGTGGACGAAACCGGCCAGGAGCTGGAAATGCCCACAGGCTTTGACAATTTCTCCGCTCTGGCGGATCGGGACTACTCAGACTGTACCGAAACCCAGCGGGAGAACGCCCTGCTGCTGCAAACCATTATGGAGAACAACGGCTTCAGCGGCTACTTCGGGGAATGGTGGCACTTTAATGACACTGACCGCTACGAGCCGGAGATGGTCTTTGATCCCGCCCATCCGGGGTAGGGCTGAACCTGGATTTCCTGATGGCCCTCTCAGTCATAGCGCTAAGGCGCTATGCCAGCTCTCCCGGAGGGAGAGCCAAGTGAGATTCCTTTTTTCCGACCAGTCTAATGGCTTGAGCCGCCCCTTGGCTCTCCCTCCGGGAGAGCTGTCGAGCGAAGCGAGACTGAGAGGGCACAACCAGAAAAACCAAACGCCTCCGCAGGTTCGCCTGCGGAGGCGTTTTTGTCAATTACAGATTTCTCGCCGGGTTGTTGGTCAGCCCCAGCAGATAGTCCACGGAAACCTTATAGAAATCGGAGAGCCGGATCAGCACATCCGTGGGAATGTCCCGTTGACCCAGTTCGTAGTTGCTGTACACCTGCTGAGAGCAGCGCAGAAGCTCCGCGACCTCTCTCTGTTTTAAATCATGATCCTCCCGTAAATCCCGCAGCCTTTGATACATGGATACCACCTCTTCCCAAAATCATAGCATATGGGATATCCCGGGATTGACTTTTACCGCAAAATGCGGTAAAATATAAGACAAGATTCCGAAAGAGAGAAGGGGAGCACATGGGCATTTTGCTTTTGGGTGTTCTGGGCGTCCTGGTCTGGTGTATCCTTTGGCACAGTCCCAGGCAGACACCGGAAGGGGACGAAGGGGCATTGATTGCGGAAACGGCATCGGTGACGGCGGATTTTCTGGAGGCGGGGCAGGTGGCAGCTCTGCTCAGCGGCGGAAGCTATCTGGGAACCATCTCCGTCCGCCGCCAGAAAAGAAAGTATAACCAGATTGGCTTTTGTATAACCATGTACGACACCGGAAATCTGGGACTGTCCTACGAAGCCTACCGACAGAGCCATCCCCAGCTTTCCCGGGAGGACTTTCATGTGCTGGAGCAGTTTCTGGAGAAGTACGGAGGGGGCTATGACCGGGAGCGAAACGGCCTGGTATACACCACAAAGGCCAGCGCCAGACCATCAGCCGCACTGGATGGAGAGCTTCGGAACAGGATTGCTCTTCATCCCCTTGCGGAGCTGGAGGAGATTGGATGCATTCACACAAAATATGTGGGAAAGCTGTAAAAAGCCAGCCTGTCACAGAAAACAGGCTGGTTTTTTCTCTTAAATCTGGCTGAACTCGTAATTCTCGAATTTCAGCCGGTCTCCCACATCCACCCCGAAGGGCAGCAGGGCAATGGCCACCTCGGAGACAATGCCGGTCTGGTCATACCTGACGTAGGCGTAATCTCCGCGGATATCAATGACGGTGCATAGCATTGTTTTCCCCTTATCGAATGAAGTTGGTAGCTTGCTTCGGCTCATTTTCAGGAAGACCGTAGGCCTCCTTGCCCAGAGCGATGGACTTCATCAGGAAGGTCATGTTCCTGGCCAGGTTCCGGACAGTGAGGATGCCTTCCGTATCCTGTTCCGCTTCACCGGGCATACGTCCGTGAACACTGTTCCAGTAGTGGCTGGAAGCGATGGGCATACCGGAGATGGTGAAATACTTGTTCAGCTCGTCAAAGGTGGCAGAGCAGCCTCCCCGACGGGCAACCACCACGCTGGCACCCACCTTCATCCGCTTGTCAAAGGAAGTGCTGTAGAACAGCCGATCCAGGAAGGCAATCAGGGTAGCATTGGCAGAGGCGTAATACACGGGGCTGCCTACCACGATGCCATCGGCCTCATGGAACATGGGGGCGGCTTCATTAACGGCATCGTCAAAGACGCATAAACCCTTCTTGGCGCAGGTGCCGCAGGCGATACAGCCCCGGATGGCCTGATTGCCAATGTGCAGGATTTCCGTTTCCACACCCTCAGCGGCGAAAACCTCCGCCATCTGGTTCAGGGCATAGGCGGTGTTCCCGCTTTTATGGGGGCTTCCGTTAATCAATAAAACTTTCATAGCTGACTCCTTTCCCAAAACCGCCCTCAGGGACGAACCCTGAGGGCGGTTGGTTTAGCTTATGAGACGAATGGAGAGATTAGTCCTTGTACATCTCGACCAGCTTGTTGAGATGCTCCCAACGCTCCTT
>CAYMWT010000052.1:0-11871 GCA_964394055.1 uncultured Oscillospiraceae bacterium | reverse complement strand
GAAATCAAACTTGATGTTCCTTCCTATTCTTATGATATTGACATTTACGATGTGGAAAAAGAATGCAAAATCTCATTCACAGATGTAAATTTGAGTGATATCAAATTTATTGGCGGAAATACAACATTTTGACGAAATGATCTGACATACATATGAAAAATGAAAATAGTTCCTGTGGAGTTGGTACAACAGGATTGCTTTCTGTTTCGCTCATTGTGCTGAAGCTATGTGGAGTGATTGATTGGCCTTGGTTTTGGGTTTTATCTCCGATTCTAATACCAGCCTTAATTTCCGCCGCATGTCTCATTGGTTTCATTGTATACGACGCATATAAAAAGGCAAAGGATAAATAAATTCAAGCTATACATTTCCCGCAGTGTTTCGGCACTGCGGGTTTTCTGTCGGAATTGATTTTCAAAAAGTTATGATAATTCCGAGTTTTTATATATTCTTAGTACGTTTGACACTTTTGTGAGCCTTTTTTGACACTTTTTTGAACTGTTGCTTTTGGCTGATGTATGAGAAAATATATCTATAAATAAGACGGAGGTAAGATCGCATGGCACAGCCTGTTTACTATAACCCATATCAGCCTCAGACACCAGCGCAAATTCCGACACCGTATATGTATCAGGATCAGTTAAGCCAGCTTCGGGGTATTCAGTACCAGGCGCAAACGCCACAGCAGCCGCAACCAGCAGTAAGCCAGGGCCTTCTGTGGGTTCAGGGCGAGGCCGGGGCAAAGTCCTATTTGGTTGCGCCCAATACAACCGTTCTTCTCATGGACAGCGAGAACCAGAGATTTTATATCAAGTCAACAGATGCGGCTGGAATGCCAAGCATGAGAACCTTCGAGTATGCGGAAGTTTCCACAAATGCACAGCCTGCATACAGCATTCAGGAAAATCCGGATAACAAATATGTTACACGGGACGAATTCCAGAGGCAATACAAGGAAGTTATGGACAGGCTGGATATGCTTACAGCTCCTAAGGCTTCCACAAAAAATCCCGTCCAGAAGAAAGGAGTAACTGACAATGAGTAACCCTCTATTTCAAACGCTTGGCGGTAATTCCCATAACACGAACGGCCCTATGGGGAACATGATGCAGATGGTTCAGCAGTTCAACCAGTTTCAGCAGAATTTTCACGGAGATCCGAAAGAGGAAGTTATGAAGCTGCTACAGTCCGGTCGTATGAGCCAGCAGCAGCTAGACCATCTGCAAAACATGGCCCGTCAGTTCCAGTCTGTGATTGGAAAAATGAGATAAGCATACACAATCGGAGTGCACACGATTTTGTAAATATAACACATAAGGAGTAATTTCATAGATGAATCCCGAATATTCCCTTTCCGATATCGCCGCCGCTACTGGTAACAACCGGAATGACGGCTGGTGTGACGGTGGCGGCACATGGTGGCTTATCATTCTGTTCCTGTTCGTCTTTAGCGGCTTTGGCAATGGCTTTGGCGGCTTCGGCGGCGGTCAGAATGGCTATGACACCAGAGCGGACGTGCAGCGTGGTTTTGACAATCAGGCTGTAATTTCCAAGCTGGATGGTATCAGCAATGGTATCTGTGACAGCACATTCGGCCTGAATAACACCATGACAAACGGCTTCGCAAACGCCGAACTGTCCCGCTGTAATCAGCAGGCGGCACTTATGCAGCAGCTAATCTCTATGCAGATGCAGGACAAGGATTGCTGCTGCCAGACCCAGCGGGCCATTGACGGCGTGAATTACAGCATGGCGAAGAACACCTGTGACTTGCAGAACACCATGAACAATAACACCCGTGACATTCTGGACAATCAGAACAGCAACACCAGAGCCATTCTGGACTTCCTGACCCAGGATAAGATCGCAACCCTAACCGCTGAGAACCAGAGCCTCAAGTTCCAGGCTTCCCAGACGGCCCAGAATGCTTTCATCACCGCAAATCAGGAGGCTCAGACTGCAGAGCTGATTCGTCGGCTTGGCCGTGACTGCCCCGTTCCCGCTTACGTTGTTCCTAACCCCAACTGCTGCTACGGAAACCCTGTTGGTGTGTCCTATGGTTACAACGGTGGTAACTGCGGCTGCTGCGCCTGATTTTATCGCCTGATGGGTTGATTTATCTGCCGGGTGGGTTTCCCGCTCACCCGGCATCGACAAGGAGGAAATGCTTTATGGCATGTAAGGATGTTTGCCGTTTGTGCGACAAACTAATTATTTCTACCGCAGTTACATTCACAGGCGGGAATCTGATCATTACCATTCCGGCGGGAAACTATGCAAATGGCTGCAAATACTGTATTGTCATTGCCCAGGCGATTCCGTCGGCTACAACCATTAACGCACCGGTTGTCATTCAGATCGGAACGGGAACCGTACAGTACCCACTGACAAACCGATGCTGCGAACAGGTCACGGCTTGCGGCGTGGAAACCAGTACTAAATACAGTACGGTTGTTGTAACGAGCGCAACAGGAGGATCTTTCCGGATGATCGGGAATCCTTCCTGCTCCCCAAACAATAGGCTCCGCTCTATCAATGGGGCTGCTCCCGTAGCGGAAGGAGGGGCGTAAATGAGGGACATGAGCAGACTTCATTCCAATATATGCGAGGAGCTTGACAGAATTGCCGAAAAGGGGCTTTCTACTTCTAACCTGGAAACCGCATATAAGCTTATCGACATGTACAAGGATTTGAAGAACATCGAGTATTGGGAAATGAAGTCCCGGTACTATGAAGATGGCATGGACGATATGCAGGACGGCAGCTACCGAATGGAAGAAGACGGCTATAGCAGCCGAAGAAAGCGTGACAGCATGGGCCGTTACAGCAGGGACGGCGAGAAAACAGATCATGGCTTAGACCGTGGCACGTCCTACCGCCGTGGATATTCACGGGACCGTGGTGGTTACGGGGACGAGACCTATGACCGCTATATGCGGCATAAGCAGTCTTACAGGGATTCCAAGACCCCGGAATGCAAGCAGCGTATGATGGATGCGCTTGATGAACATATGGACAAGTTCACCCAGCAGATGGAGGAACTGATGCGGGACAGCGACTGCGCCGAGGAAAGAACGGCCATTCGACACTATCTGGATAAGTTGAAGAATATCGCCTAAGTGCTGAAAGGAGGCGGAAATTGAATATTTCATATAAAGGGTTTATTTGCTGCCCGAAATGCAATCGGAGCACAAAAACCAAAGTCCGTATGGATACGATTTTATATAACTTTCCGCTTTTCTGTCCGTGGTGCAAAAAGGAATATATCATCAATCATAAGCCGGAGCCTGGAGCCAGTGCTGATACGTAATGTATCACACTGGCTCTTTTTTATAGCCCAGGGCGTAAAAGGGCTTATGTCGGTTTCGTTACCCGACATTCCTGGACAGGGTTGCCCATCTGGAGATAGCGGAAAATCTGGTTCAATTCCAGGAATCTCCACCCATATTACCCCGCCTGTGGTTTATCAGGCTAAATCCCAACCGCTGACGGAGCGGTTAATAAATCACGATTATGGAGGATTTTGGAAGTGAAAAACATCATGGATATCTGCAAGGACTTTGGCATTGAAATCCCGGCAGATAAGAAGGACGACTTTGGGAAGGCGGTTCTGGAGAATTACAAGACCGTTTCTGAGGTCGAAAAGAAGGTAGGCAGGCTGGAAACAGAGCGTGACACCTGGAAGAAGAAGGCAGAGGATTCGGAAACTGCTTTGAAAGGCTTTGAAGGTATCGACCCGTCAAAGATTCAGTCCGAGTTGGAATCCTGGAAGAAAAAGGCCGAGGAAGCGGAGCAGGATGCTAAGGCTCAGCTTTATGAACGGGATTTTTCCGATGCTTTGAAGGGTGAAATGGAAAGCATCAAGTTTACCTCTGAGGCAGCTAAGCGGGATGTTATGTCCCAGATCAAGGCGGCTGAGCTGAAAATGAAGGATGGCAAGATCCTTGGCCTTTCTGACCTGATTGACCAGATCAAGAAATCCGATGCTACCGCCTTTGTGGACGAGCAGCAGGAGCATTTGGAAGCTACCAGGGCAAGGTTTACATCACCCAAGAAACCCGGTGGAGGTTCTTCTACCGGCCTGACAAGAAATGACATCATGAGTATCAAAGACCCAGGCGAGCGGCAGAACGCTATTGCAAGGAACCTGGTGCTATTCGGGAAAGGAGATTAATAAGAGAAAATGGCAGAAAAAGAAGACCTGATTATGAGCAGAGACATCCAGGTTACGGCCCGTGAACTGGATTTTGTGTCCCGATTTGAAAGAAACTGGGAGCATCTGCGTGACATCCTGGGCATTATGCGGCCCATCAAGAAGCAGCCTGGCGCAATTCTGAAAAGCAAGTACGCCGAGGGCACTCTCAAGAGCGGAAAGGTTGGCGAGGGCGAGGAAATCCCCTACAGCAAGTTTACCGTAAAGGAAAAGACCTATGCAGAAATGGACATCGAGAAGTTTTCCAAGGCGGTTTCCATCGAGGCTATCAAGGATCACGGCTATGAGAACGCCGTCCAAATGACGGATGACGAATTCCTGTTCCAGCTCCAGAACGATGTGACTACCCGGTTCTATGAGTATCTGAACACCGGCACT
This sequence comes from uncultured Oscillospiraceae bacterium, assembly GCA_964394055.1. Lineage (GTDB taxonomy): Bacteria > Bacillota > Clostridia > Oscillospirales > Oscillospiraceae > Faecousia. Next base: position 7,280 of record CAYMWT010000052.1, on the reverse strand, counting down.
CTCGTCAGCTCTGAGAGCACATTCCAGATGGCGCTTGCTATGGCGAAAGGCCGTGTCGAAAACAAGTTCAAGAAGATGCATAGAACCGTTACCGGCGTTGTCGGTTTCGTCAACATCCTTGACGTGTACAAGTACCTGGGCGCTGCGGAGATTACCGTGCAGAATCAGTTTGGATTCCAGTACCTCAAGGATTTCATGGGCTTCAATACCATATTCCTGCTGTCTGACGATGAAGTAGCACAGGGTAAGGTTATCGCCACTCCTGTTGAAAACATCGTCATGTACTACGTTGATCCCTCTGACAGCGACTTTTCACGGGCTGGCCTGGTGTATACCACAGGTGCAGGGGAAACCAACCTGATCGGATTCCACACTCAGGGAAATTACAACACCGCCGTCTCTGAGGCGTTCGCAATCATGGGCCTGACCCTGTTTGCGGAGTACATCGATGCTATCGCAAATATCAGCTTCGGCAGCGATTCGATTGGTGCACTTACCGTGACATCTGCTGCCGGTACGGATTCCGGCGATACCAAGATTACCGTATCTCCTGCAAAGGGATCCAGCAACAGCTACAAGTATAAGGTAGCGGACAACCCCGTGTCTGTCGTCTTGAATCAGAATGTGCAGACCTGGAGCCCGTGGGACGGCACTTCTGACATTACCGCAGAAACCGGTAAGGCAATCACGGTTGTGGAATGTGATTCCGGCTATAAGGCTGTAAAGGCCGGCTCTGCCGCCGTAACGGCTAAGGCTTAAAGGAGGCCCCGGCGATGGGATATGTAGATTACAGCTTTTACAAATCCATATACGGCGATTCTGCCGCAACCGAGCAGGACTTCAACCGCCTTTCCTGGGAAGCTTCCCGGAAAATTGACGTGTTCACAACGGGACTTGACGGAATAAGAAAACTGGCCGTGGCGTTCCCGGTGGATGAATACAGCGCAGAGGCGGTCAAGCGGTGCACCTGCGGCCTGATCCAGTTTATGCATCAGATGGAGGAGGCGGAAAAGCAGATTTCCCAGAGCCGGGGCTATACCGAGACAGAAAACGGATTGCTGGGGAAAGTGATTTCCTCCGTGTCCGCTGGCAACGAATCCGTCAGCTATTCCACCGGGGGTAATTCCGGCAGCGCAACCATGATCGAAAAGGCCGTTTCTGACAAATCTGTCCGGGATAAGGCCTTCCATGACATGATTACGCAAGGCCTTTCCGGGATTGCTGATGCAAACGGCGTGAATCTGCTGTACATGGGCCGATATCCGGAGGTGGTGAGAAAGCATGTTTAACGACACCGTAACCATATTCAACCGATACGAAAGCCGCCTGGGTGATACCTGGTACGCTACCGTGCTTCATAATGTCCAGTTCAACATGGACAAAGCGGCGATTGTCGCAAAGTATGGAGCAGAGAGCCAGGACAACGCCATTCTCAATATTCATTATAAAGTCGTTGATGGAAAGAAAATGATTGGGGATAAGGAGTGGCTTCCTCCTAAAGTGTGGGATCGTCAGGTCAATGACATGCTTCCAAATACCATTACATTTTCCAGCGGCCAGTCTTTTGACTTCTTTATGCTTGGAGCATGGGACGGCCAGGCGGTTATCTCGGACGAATCGTACACAGAGGGCTTCTATGATTACATAAATAATCGGTACGATTATGTGTTTGCAATAACCTCTGTAGGAGGCCCTTACAGCGTGATTCAAACGTTTCAGATTATGGGGAAATGATATGGCATCCAGACAGTTTCATTTCAAAAGCTTTTCCATTGTAAAAGGCGACGTAAAGGTAAATATCGACCTTTCACGGTTCCAGGGCCAATACCGGGATGCTCAGCGCGCCCTTGATAGTGCGGTTATGGCATCCATGACAGATTACATGCCTATGGACACTTCGGCACTGATCGACAACACAAAGGCAATGTCGGCATCTCTGGCAGGAACAGGAACGGTTGTTGCGGCGGCTCCTCCGTATGGTCGGATGCAGTACGAAGGAAAAGTCATGGTTGACAGCGCAACCGGAAAAGGCCCAATGAAGGTATCGACCGGGCCAGGTGAATATGTATGGCGTTACAGAAAGGGGTCTAAGCTTGTCGCAAGTGATAGGCCGCTTAAATACAGCAATCCAAAGGCAACGCCGCATTGGTTCGATACAGCAAAAGAAAATCACGGTGGCGAATGGGTAAAGGTCGTTAAGCGGATAGCAGGAGGCGGCAGTAAGTGATCGAAGAAAATAAGCAAGTCCGGTATGACGTTGACGGTTTTGATGTTATTACAACCGCTATACGGGAACTTGTTAACAAATACCCTGGTTTATCCGATGGCGATGAAATCGCTTTCTCCGTTCTCTCAGAGGACGGAGGCAAAGCTATTTTCCCGATTTCCGGAGCGGTAATTGAGACGGAAAAAAGGACGATTATTGGAGAGGTCACACAAGTGTGCCGATACCCGTTCTATGTGGTTTACCGGGCTTCCGGGCTCTCCGAGAATAGGAAAGCTGGCGTTAAGGAGTGGCTGGACAACTTGGGCCGCTGGCTGGAGCGGCAGAAAATCACCATAAACGGAACTGAGTACACCTTGGAGGCATACCCGGAGCTAACAGGAGACCGCCGATTTGTGGATATCACTAGGCAAACGCCAGGGTATTTGGATGCAATAAACGACAACAAGAGCGAGGACTGGAATATTTACATTTCCACCCGCTATGAGAACAGATATCACAAACAACCAGATTGGAGGATGGAACATGAAATTAGAAAGAGAGGCTCTAGCTCATTATTTGGATACGGCCTTTAACGCAAAAACTGCTGATGTTTCCAAGGCTGTATTTGAAATCATTGGCGATGACATTGAAGAAATGTCAGTAGAGCTAAACTCCGAAACCGAACAGCTTAATAACATTCTTGGTCAGACCAGGACAAAAGATAATGGATATTCTCCTTCTATGGATGCAGATCCTTATTATGCGAATCCTGATAAGAAGCTATATCCCAAACTCAGAGACATTGCATTCAAGCGGCTCAAAGGTGACGAATGCAAGACACTTCTGCTTGAAGTGATCGTAGAAGACCCGGAGGCAACCACATATCAGGCGTACGTCCGTGAGGTAATGGTTAAGCCGAATTCCTACGGCGGAAATACAGACGGCTTTAATATCCCGTTTACGGTTTCCGAGGACGGAGACTGGGAAGAAGGAACTGTTACGGCAGCATCCGTCAAAGATGGGAACCCGGTGTTCACTAAAAAGACAGAATCCCTGTCTTAATGGGAGGGAATCACAGTGCCTAAAATCGTAATTGATACAGGTTCGGTTGTGTTCGATATCGAGGATGCAAAAGGCCGTATTCTTGGTCAGCTGGAATTCATTCCCACGGATTCCGACATCATTCGGCGGTACAAAGAGGTTGTTGAGAAATTCAATTCCATGAAGATCGGGGAGAACCCTACAGAGGACGATATCCTTTCTTTCTCCGACACGGTAAAGGAGCAGGTGAATTACCTCCTTAACTACGATGTGTCTGCCTCCATCTTCTCTATCTGCGGCCCCCTAACCGTTGTCACTTCTGGCGATTTCTTCTTTGAGAACGTTATGGATGCTGTGGCAACTGCCATTGAATCCGTTATGAAGCAGCGGGTTGAAAAGAAAATGGAAAAGGTGCGCCGTGCGACGGCGAAGTACCATAAATGAGTGCTTGGGATCTGCCCACCGCCCTGGAGGTAGGTGGGCATTCCTGGAAAATCCGCTCTGATTATCGTGCTGTCTTGGATATCCTCAGTTATTTCAACAACCAGGAATATGACAATGATGAAAGATGGATGATTTGCCTTGATATCCTTTTTGAGGATTTTTCGGAAATGCCCTATGAGCTGTACGAAGAAGCGGCGAAGGCGGCAACCGAATTTATTGATGCTGGGCAGAAGGATGATGGGAAACCGCACCCACGCTTGATCGACTGGGAACAGGATGCTTTACAAATCGTTTCGGCGGTGAACGCTGTGGCTCATGCTGAGGTTAGAGCTGCCCCATATCTCCATTGGTGGACGTTTCTTGGATACTTTATGGAAATCGGAGATTCCACGATTTCTACGGTTATCCATATAAGAAAGAAAAAGTCAGAGGGCAAGAAACTAGATGACTGGGAACGGGATTTTTACAAAAACAATAAATCCATGGTCGAAGGATATTTACGCAAAAACGAGCGCAGCGAGGAAGAAAAAAACGTCCTGAGAGAACTGTTCGGCTACAAAAAGAGGTGATTATGTGAAAGCGGATGGAACTGTATATGTAGATACTGCCATTGACGTTGATGGTTTTAAGTCCGGCAGCAGGGATTTGGAAACGGCGGCAAAGAACATGGCCTCTAAAGTGGAGGACATGGGCAAAAAGGTGGAGATTGCGGTTCAGAAGAGCATTAACGCCTTTGTCAAGCAGAACCAAGCGGTTTCTCAGCAGCAGGAGAAAGTCAGGGACTTGCAGCAGCAGCTGCAGGAACTTGAAGGACATAAGGTTGAGACGGATGCGTATAAGGCCGTTAATGCTGAAATTAAAAAGCTTGATGAATCAATCAATGCCGCAGATGCGAAAAAAAGAAAGTTCCTGGAAACGGGCGGGAGTGAAACAAGCAAGACTTTTCAAAATCTCGAATACGACACCCAGCAAATGAGCGCAGAAATGGATTCTTTGCTTGATAAAAAGAAAAAATTGGAATCCTCCGGTGCTGCATACACCCCCGTTGATACCTCCGCCCTAGAATCCAAATTTGCATCAGAGACTGGCAAGCTTGCGAATATGAACTCTAGGCTTTCTACATCTTATGACGAACTAAAACTCAAAGTTGACACATATAATCAAAAGCTTCACGAGACGGACAACTCTACGAAGAAAGCGGCTAAATCAACAAATACGTTCGGAAATCGCTTGAAAAGCATTATCTCTGGCGCCCTGGTGTTTAATGTTATAAGCTCCGGGCTTCGGAAAATGACCTCTTATTTTGGCACTGCGTTAAAATCCAACAGCGAATTTTCTGCATCTTTGGCACGGCTGAAAGGTGCGCTGCTTACCGCATTTCAACCGATTTATGAAGTTGTACTTCCTGCATTAATTACCCTTATGCGGATTCTGACAGCCATTATCCAAGTAATTGGAAGGTTTTTTGCCGCAATTACCGGAAAATCTTATAACCAAATGGCAAAAAACGCCGAGGCACTGAACAATCAGGCAAACGCCATTGGTGGTGTTGGAGATGCTGCGGAGGAAGCAGAAAAGCAGCTCATGGGCTTTGATGAAATCAATAAGCTATCTGAACCGGATGTATCTTCCGGTGGCGGTGGTGGCGGTGGTACTGGAGAAATTGCACCAGATTTCAGTTGGACGGACGAAATCGAAGACCGTCTAAATAGAATCGCGAAATTGGTTCTTCTTATTGGGGCTGGACTAGCTCTATGGAAGATAGGCTCAATGCTTCCTGGCCAGCTTGGCGAAATATTACAAAAGATAGGCCTTGTTGTTATTGCGCTTGGCGGCCTTCTCTTAATGTGGGACGGAATAAAAGATGCTTGGGAGAACGGTGTTGACTGGGGGAACCTTATAGAAATGTTTGGCGGCCTGACAATAGCCGCCGTGGCCCTCGGATTTGCGTTTGGCCCGATTGCGGCAGGAATTGCGTTAATTGTTGGAGGAATTGCGTTGCTCATTGTTGCATTCCACGACATTATGGAAAACGGATTTAATCTCCAGAATACATTGCTTGCTATTGGCGCAATATTGGCAACCGGGCTTGGTATTTCGCTTCTGACGGGATCGTTTATTCCTTTGTTAATTGCAGGCATTGCGGCACTTTTACTTGCGTTTACAGTTGCCACCGGGCACGGAGACGAACTCATACAAGGGTTAAAAGAAGTATGCAAGGGCTTTGTGGACTTCTTCACGGGGATTTTTACGGGCGACCTTGAAAAAGCTTTTGCCGGAATTGAAAACATCTTTGGAGGGCTTACTAAAATTGCCGGTGCTGTCATTGATGGCGTAAAAGATACTATTCTCGGGTTCCTGGATTGGCTCGACGAGAAAACAGGAGGCAAATTTAGCGGAATTATTCAATTCGTTAAGGATATCGTCAAAAACGGATTTGATAACATTAAGCAATTTGTTTCTGATGCAATGGCATCTGTCAAACAGATTTTTGAGGGATTTGTACAATTTTTCTCTGGTGTTTTTACGGGAAATTGGGATCTGGCATGGGAAGGAATTAAAAACATTGCAAAGGGTGCTATAAATGGGCTTATTTCAGTTATCAACACAATGATTCGTTCTGTTGTGAGCGGAATAAACGGACTGTTTAGGTTGCTCAGCTTCAACATTGACCTTCCTGGCGGTAAAAATATAGGCATAAGCCTTCCGCAATTTACACCGCCACAAATCCCTTACCTTGCCAAAGGTGCTGTTATCCCTCCCAAGTCCCCGTTCATGGCGGTATTGGGCGACCAGAGGCACGGCAATAACATTGAGGCCCCTGAGGATTTGATTCGGAAAATCGTCCGGGAGGAGGCCGGGAACTCCGCTGTGGAATGGTTCTTGAACGTTTCCTTTGATGGCGATTTGGCCCAGTTTGCCAGAATTATTACGCCGAAGATCACCGCACAGCAGAAAAAAACAGAGAGAGCACTGGGGGTGTAACCGTTGTCTGACGTAGTAACATATGCAGATGCGCATCCGGTGGCATATTTCCGGGTCAACGGCGTGGACATCCTGCATTACATCAAAAAAGACGGCATTAAATGGAGCTGGAATAATATTGATAGTGCTAAATCTGGAAGATCAACTATGGACGGAAAAATGCACATTGCTAGAGTTGCACAGAAGGTGCGATTCGATTTTGAGTGCATCGCCCTATACCGGGCAGAGCAATTGACTATTATGAATCTGATCAATCCGGTATGGGTCCAGGTAGAAACAAATCTGCATCCACTATATGAGTACCATATCGCCCAGTATTATTCCAACAATAAACAGGGAACTGTTGGAAGCATTGATCAACATACGGGTGCTTCCATTTGGCCAGGCATCACATTCCCGCTCATTGAGCAGTAAGGAGGACATACCATGCTTGAAACTTCTGCCCTCTATAAAGAGCTGCTTGCCGGGAATCACTGGAACGAGACACGTGTTTCCATCGGTGACACTGGACGGCTGATTAACCGGAACGGTAACTACATCACATTCGGAGGCGTCCGCATCCTGGTAGCATCCTCCGGCGCAGATTCCGGATACAACGAATCCA
>CAYMWT010000051.1:0-11885 GCA_964394055.1 uncultured Oscillospiraceae bacterium | reverse complement strand
TGACAAAGGTGGTGGCGGCCATGGCCATGCTCTGCATGGGCAGCATGATGAACTGATCCAGCTTGTTATAGCAGCTCCAGCCCGCCATGCAGCTGGAACCAAAGAAGTTTACATAAGACTGGACAAATATGTTGGAGAAGGCGGTAATGACAGACTGGATTCCCGCCGGAAGCCCCACGGCGAAAATGCTGCCCAGGATGCTGCCGTCAATTTTCATGTCATGCCAGGTCAGCCGGAAGACATCCCTTGAGCGGGTCAGAAGAATCAGGATCAGAACGGCGGAAACAAACTGGGAAAGGATGGTGGCCCAGGCCACGCCCGCGATTCCGCTGTGCAGGCCCAGCACAAATACCAGATCCAGAATGATATTCAACACGCTGGTGAGGATCAAAAAGTACAGCGGACGCATGGTATCCCCCACAGCCCGGAGAATGCCGCTGCCCATGTTGTACACCAGCAGGCCGGAAATGCCGCCGATGTAGATCTGCAAATAAACCGTGGCTTCGCCGAACACATCCTCCGGAGTGGCCATGAAGCGGAGCATGGGCCTGACCCCGGCGACACCGGCAATGGTAAACAGAATGCTCAGCAGGAAGGTGGCGGCCATGGTGGTTTCGATGGTTTTATGGAGCTTCTCCATATTGTGAGCCCCAAAGTAGTTGGCCACGACCACCCCCGCGCCGGTGGAAAAGCCGTTGAAGAAGAACACCATCATATTGACGATCATGGTGGTGGAGCCTACCGCCGCCAGGGCTTCCGTGCCCACATAATTTCCCACCACAATGGAGTCTACGGTATTGTAGAGCATCTGGAACACATTGCCCAGCATCAGAGGAAGGGAAAACCACAGGATCTGCTTGATAATGGAGCCTTCCGTCATGTCCCGGACGGTGGCCCTCTTCGGCTTGATGGATCCGCTTTCTGTGCCGCTGCCTGCAAGCGAGGCTGTGAGCTTGCTCATGATATTTGACACTCCTTTTTTAATTTGTCCTCATTAAAGTATTCCTGTCTATTTTAGCGCAAATCCGGGGATTTGTAAAATAGAGAAAAAAGGCATATCAGAGGGATAAAATGTGCATTCTTCCCAGTTATCAGGCTTTTCGGAAATTCTGACCGTCAGGAACTGGTACTTTACAACGGGGCAAACCTGGTATATTATGAATACAGAAAAGGAAAACCGAAATCCGAAGAAATACCGGTAAGGAAATGGGAGAACGCTATGGAAGTGACATTGCTTGAAATGCTGGAAGCCCGGGAGAAGCGGGCAACGCGGCAGCGGGAGCTGCTGGGCGTCTATGGGAAGACCATGATCTGCTTTACCATGAACATTGCCGGGCCTGTGAAAAACAGCGCCCTGATCCGCCGGGGCTATGCCCTGGGCAGAAGGCTTCTCCGGCAGCAGCTGATGACTGCGGGCATTGCCATCCTGCATTTTGAGGAAATTCAGGAGAAGACCGGAAACGAGGCCTTTTTCCTGCTGGACGCCGATCCTTACGCGGTAAAGGCGGTTACTGTGGAAATCGAGGATCACGCTCCCGTGGGGCGGCTGTTTGATATGGACGTGCTGTGCCCTGACGGAAGGAAGGTGGATCGACAGGAGCTGGGTCTCTCCGGAAGAAAATGCCTGATCTGCGGAGAAATGGCCCAGGCCTGCGCCCGGAGCCGCAGGCACACCGTCTCCGAGCTTCAGGAGAAAACCTGGGAGATCCTCTCTCAGGCGGTGGAGAATGCCGACTGTGCCGATGCCGCAAGGCTTGCCTGTCAGGCATTGCTGTACGAGGTGGCAACCACCCCCAAGCCCGGCCTGGTGGATCGGAGGAACAGCGGAAGCCACGGGGATATGGACTTCTTCACCTTTCAGGCCAGTGCCGCCGCTCTGTATCCCTACTACGCCGAATGCGTGAGAATCGGCAGGGAAACGGAAGACCCGCGGGAGACCTTCCGGCGGCTGCGGCTGCCCGGAAAGCTGGCAGAGGGGGAAATGCGCCACGCCACCGGCGGCGTAAATACCCATAAGGGCGCGATTTTTTCCATGGGCATTCTCTGCGGCGCCCTGGGACGGCTGGAACGGGAGCAGTGGAAGCACCCGCAGCGGGTGCTGGCCGAATGCGCTGCCATGACGGCGGGCCTTACCAGCCGGGACTATGAAAATCTGACCCCGGAAACCGCGAAAACCGTGGGACAAAGGCTGTACCTGACCTACGGCATTACCGGGGTACGGGGCCAGGCGGAGGCGGGCTTTCCGGCGGTTTTGAACATTGGCCTGCCCAAGCTGGAGGCAGGGTTGGCCCAGGGAAAAAGCATCAACCAATCCGGCTGCGCCGCCCTGCTTGCCATGCTGGCCCAGACGGTGGACACCAATATGATCCATCGGGGGGGCTATGAAGCCCAGCAGGAGACCATGAGGGAGCTGTCCACCCTGCTGGAAGCGGAACCCTTCCCATCCGAGGAAACCCTGGATGCCCTGGATGAACAGTTTATTCAGGGGAACCTGTCTCCCGGGGGAACGGCGGATCTGCTGGCCATGGTGTATCTGCTTCATTTCCTGAAGGAGGAAGACGAATGAGTGACTATTCCATTTCCCAAATCTACCCTGGGGATGCGTACAGCCTGTCCCGGATTGATGCGCTGCTGAAAAAGGAGGGCATCTCCCGGGACGGAAACCTGGATTACATCTGCGCCATGTTTGACGAGCGGGACGAGATCATCGCCACGGGAAGCTGCTTTGGCCCGACCCTGCGGTGCTTTGCCGTCAGCAGTGTGCATCAGGGGGAGGGGCTGCTCAACGAGATCATCTCCCATTTGATGGAGGTACAGTACGCCCGGGGAAACACCCACCTGTTTCTGTACACCAAGGTGAAGTCCGCCAAGTTCTTCGGGGATCTGGGCTTTCATGAAATTGCCCGGGTGGATGGCACACTGGTATTTATGGAAAACCGGAAAAACGGCTTCTCCAAGTATCTGAAAGACCTGGAGAAAACAAAAAGGGAGGGCGTTTCCGCTGCCCTTGTTATGAACGCGAATCCCTTTACCCTGGGGCACCAATATCTGGTGGAGACCGCCGCGGGAAGCTGTGACACCCTGCACCTGTTTGTCCTCAGCGAGGATGCCTCCCTGGTGCCCTTTGCCGTGCGAAAAAAGCTGGTACAGGAGGGAACCGCCCACATTCCCAACGTGATCCTCCACGATTCCGGCCCCTATATCATCAGCAGCGCCACCTTCCCCAGCTATTTTCTCAAGGACGAGGCCGCGGTGATCGACGGCCACGCCCGGCTGGATCTGGCCGTGTTCACCAAAATTGCCCGGGCGTTGAATGTGACAGAGCGGTATGTGGGGGAGGAGCCAACCAGTCAGGTGACAGGGCTTTATAACAAAATCATGGAGGAGGAGCTGCCGAAGGCGGGGATTCAATGCCATGTGATCCCCAGAAAGGAAGCGGATGGCAAGGCCATCAGCGCCTCCACTGTCCGGCTGGCCCTGCAAAAAGGCGATTTCGGGGCGCTGGAGGCCCTGCTGCCACCCACCACTCTGCAATATTTTTTAAGTCCGGAGGCAGCGCCCGTTCTGGAACGCATCCGCCGGGCTGGAAATGTGATACATTATTAATAATGAGGGGCTGCCACACTTTGGTGAGGCAGCCCCTCAGGCCGTCGAAAACCCCCTTTGGGGCTTTCCGACGGAAAGGTTGCAGTCTGCTGCGCGCACTCCTTGTGCGCCTATGGCGCCCAACTCGCACACTTGCAGCCTGAGAAGTATTTTTTGCCACGCGCATGTCGCGGCAAAAAATGATCTGACTCTATTCGCCGCTGCGGCGGCGAACTCTGCGAGGCCTTTATTGACATTCAGAGGCTGCCACACTTTGGTGAGGCAGCCCCTGAATGTTTTGATGGGGTAATTTTTACTTCTGATGCCCGGAGGAGCCTTGGAGAGATCCGAACTCTCCCCGTCCGTACTGCTTGGAGTAGCCGATCCGCTTGCCATCCTGGCGGATGAACAGCCGCTCGGTCAGCAGCAGAGGCGTTCCCTCCTCACAGCCCAGAGCCTCTGCCACCCGGGGGCTGGCGCCTACGGCGCTGACACGGATGGTGGTGTAGTAATCAAAGGAGCTTACCTTTGTCAGGGTAATGTCCGGAAGCACGGCGTATCGCATTTCACTTTCCACCGTGGGATAGGCCCGCTCATAGGGAACGTATTTCATGTCATATGCCACCGGCTCTCCCGCCGGGTTGCGGGTGATCTGGGACAGCTCGATGACCTTCTGATTGGCTTCGATTTCCAGCTTCTCCTGAAGAACCGGATCCGGCAAAATACCATGTATGTCGCAATACTGGGTGGTACAGCCGTCCAAGCCCGCTGTGAAGGTCAGTGTAAAGTCGCTGTGATTTGGGGTACTCACAAAGTAACCGACCTTGGGGCGGGAGAAGATCAGCTTTTCCTGCTCCAGGGCCTTCAGACCCTTGCGAACCGTTTCCCGGCTGGCGCCAAATTCCCCGCACAGCTGATTTTCAGAAGGCAGCATGTCTCCCGGGCGGTATTTCCCACCGAAAATCTGACTTCGCAGGGTATTGTAGATCACCGCATAGACTGAGGAATGCTTACTGCTCCTTGCCATACTTCTCTCCTACCACTCTTTTGCAGAAATTCACCGTCTCCATGGGATCATAGGCCCAGCCGTCCGCCCCGATCAATGCCATGTGCTTCTCACTGGAACACATGCCGCCAATGAGGATCGAAACCTGGCTGCGAAGCTTCTCACCCTGCAGATGCTCCATGGTTTTCTTCATAGACTCCTTAGCGAAGCTCAGAACGCCGCTCATCAGCAAAATGTCCGGACGATAAGTGCGGATGGCATAGGCAAAGCGTTCCGGCTTCACATCCACCCCCAGATCAATGACTTCAAAATGCTCCGCCCGAAGCAGGCTTACCACAATGTCTTTGCCAATATCGTGAATATCGCCCTCCACCACGCCGATGACCACTCTGCCGATGGGCATGACACGGTTACTGTTGGGCAGCGGAAGCAGAAGCCGAAGGGCGTCCCGGTAAAGCATACCGGAAACAATCAGATCCGCAATAAAATAGTCGCCCTTTTCAAAACGTCTCCCCACATTGCTTACGCCGATGTTCAGGGCCATTTGAATGGAATTGGAGGTAGCGCCGCTGGAAATCATTGCCTGTACCAGCTGCATAACCCGTTCCTCGTCCAGCTCTGTCATGGCGTCAATGAGGCTGTCCCGATAGTTCATATTCTATCACTCCTTGTATTGTCTGCTTGTATATATTATAACAGGAAATCAGTAGAAATGGAATCCCCAAAATACAAGAGGTTACTGGACAATATCATCAAAATTAAAGTTGAAATTTGTACATGTTTCCGAAAAATGAAAAGGGTCTTGACGAATTGACGCTCTTGCTATATTATTTGTATATACAAGCACAATAGACATAAGGAGCGTGGTATATTTGATCATAATTGGTGAAAAAATCAACGGAGCCATACCTTCTGTAAAAGCAGCCATAGCGGCACGGGACGCGGAGGTCATTAAGTCCAGAGCGATTGCCCAGACGCAGGCGGGAGCGCACTATCTTGACTGCGCCCCCAGTACGGCAACGGAACTGGAATATGACGCCATGGTTTGGCTGATCGGGCTGATTCAGGAGGTTACGGACAAGCCCCTGTGCATCGACAGCCCCAACGCCCGGCTGCTTGCCCGCATTCTGGAGGAAGGGCATGTAAAAAAACCCGGCATGGTCAACTCCGTCAACGAAGAAGGGGACAAATGTGAGACCCTGTTCCCACTGATTGCCGGAACCGACTGGAATGTTGTGGGTCTGACCTGTGACCGGGACGGCATTCCGTCAGATCCGGAGAAGAAAATTGACATTGCCAAGCGCATCATTGACAAGGCCGTGAAATATGGTGTCCGACTGGAAAACCTCCACATCGATCCCTGTGTTATGGCACTGGCAACCATGCCTTCTTCCATGAAGGATTTTGAGCGCTGCATTATCGGTATTCACGAGTATGCTCCCGATGTAAAGGTAACGGGCGCCATCTCCAATATCAGCTTTGATATGCCGGCCAGAAAGTACATCAATTCCAACTGCATGGCCTATGCCATTGCCGCCGGACTGGACAGCGCCATTATGGATCCCTGCAATGTAGACATGATGAGCACCATCTATGCCTGCGAGGCGCTGCGGATGCTGGATAAGGGCGGCAGAAAGTATAACCGGGCATATCGCCAGGGTAAGATCGGCGTGAAAAAGTAATTCCATTCGAAAAGATCCAACAAACATAAACAAAATAAGGGGGAAGCAAGCATGATTGATTTTGAAAACCTGGCTCAATCCATGGGCGAGCTGGACGAAGACACTGTCGTAGAAATACTGGAGGCCGTAATGGCAGACGGCGGGACCGAGGCGCCCAAGGCAATGGAGGCCTGCCAGAAGGGCATGGACATTGTGGGTAAGCTGTTTGAGGAAGGAGAGTATTTCGTAGGAGACCTGATCTACGCAGGCGAGCTGATGACACAGGCTGTGGAGATTATGAAGGATGCCCTGGCCTCCGGAGATGCCTCCGGCCCCAAGACCAGGATGATCCTGTGCACGGTTAAAAATGACCTGCATGACATCGGCAAGAATATTGTCAAGGCGATGCTGGAGGCCAATGGCTTTGACGTCATCGACCTGGGCATCGATGTTCCGGCGGACAAGATCGTGGAGACTGCCAAGGAGGAGAACATCAAAATTGTGGCTCTGTCCGGCGTGCTGACGCTGGCCATCGACTCCATGAAGGCAACGATAGAGGCTTTGAAGGAAGCCGGGGTCGACTGCAAGGTCATCATCGGCGGCGCGCCGGTCAGCGAAGCGGTATGTGCCCAGGTTGGCGCTGACGAGTGGGCGCACAGTCCTCAGAAAACGGTTCAGGTCTGCAAGTCTTGGGCATAAGAATCGCGCCCAGGGAGAGATAATATATGATGAATTTTTGGCAAACAATGAAAGTGGCTCTGCGCCTTCCATACGCCAAACCAAGTTTTGCTATGATGATATTGGGGCCTATTGCCGCGTTTTCGGCAGCTGCACTGATCGAGGACAAAAGGGTAATGGCTTTTGTGATGATGATAATTGTGTTTATCACTTCCATGTTTGCGGAACGGTTCTGTAATTATGTGAAGGCGGTTCGGATGGAGGATATGAAGCGCAACGGCCTTCTGGACAAGGAAGAATCGTAAGGGGCATTCATCGAAAGCGGTGGGAAACCATATAAGCCCGCCGTGTGACAAAGGTAAGCATTCCCCGATTAAAATACCACAACAAGCCAAACTGTCATCAGAGTAGACAATACCGAAAAAGGAGGTACTTAAATTGAACGCGGAGGAAGCAAAAAAACTGGAACAGGAGCGGATCCAGATCATTCGGGATGCTGTTGCCATGAAGGGCGCTCCGAAGAGGGTTCCCATTCTGGACAATACCTTTACCTGGAAGATCATGGATCAGGGCTATACCCTGACGGAGGCGATCTATGACTACAATATCATGGAAAAGGTCGTCAGAGGGCATCAGGAGCTGTACCAATGTGATCTGGTCAGAGACGTGGGCACACGAAACGGCTTCCAGATCATTAAAAACTGGACAGAACCACGTTATGTTGTAGATGATGTCAACGGATCCCTCAACGCTCCGGACATGATTATCATGAATTCGGACGAGTATGATGAATTGGCCGAGGATCGTCTTCGTTTTATCTGGACCAAGGCGCTTCCCAGGAGATTCCCAATGCTGAAGCACTCCACCAAAGAGGAAATTGCTGGCCTGATTCAGGGAATGCAGGAGTACTTTGCCTTCGGCGGCAGGATGAACGCCATGCTAAAGAACGAATACGGCGTACCCACCGTTTCCAAATATGCGGTATCCGGGTCGGGCCATGAAACAATTGTCAACAAGTTCAGAGGCATCGCCGGTACCAGTGTGGACGCGAGACGGAATCCCAAGGGGATGCTTAAGGTCATCGAGATGTACGCGGAAAAGGAAATCTACCCCGCCATTGAGAAGATCCGCAGTGATCCCGGGCAGGACATGAACTTCCCCTTTGACTGCCAGGGCGGTATGCTGACGCACAGCATTCTGAGCCCTTCTCAGTTTGACAAATTCTACTGGCCTTGGATGAAGCAGGGACTGGATGCGCTTGCGGATACCGGAAAGACCATGTATCTGTTTATTCAGAGCGATATAAAACGGTTTATTCCTCATTTCAAGGAGTATCCAAAGGGTATGCTTTGCCTGCACCTGGAAATTGACGATCCCTACGAAATCCGCAAAGAGCTTCCCAATGTGTGTATCTGCGGTGGCATTCCGATTTCCCTGCTGGGTGGCGGAACCAAGGAGCAGGTCATTGAGTACGCCAAGCGCCTGATCAACGATCTGGGACAGGACGGCGGCTTTATCCTCTCCACGGACAAGATCCTGTCCTTCCGGAACGACGCAAAGCGTGAAAATCTGATTGCGCTCTATGAGTTCGTCAGAGAATACAAAGGATAAAGGAGCAGCGGTATGGAACAACAGGAATACTTTGATTTCTCCACCTGGGAAGGTGCGGAAATGGTTAAGGAAATGTTCACTTTCTTGCCAGACGATGACGAGGCGCGGAACAATTTCCTGGAAATGTTTGCAATGATTTTGCTGACAGTCTGATCACGGTATCCATAAAGAAGAGTAAATGACAGAGTTTCATAAGGAGGATTTAGAATGAGCGAAGAAAACAAGCTGCAAAACAAGCTGACACTTAGCCCCGTAACCCTGACGCTTTACATGCTGGGTGGTATGTTCCCCGCCGGATTTGTTCTTGTAATTACCGGCTATTACTTCATGTTCTTTATGACGGATATTCTGCTGCTGCCTACAGCTCTGGCTGCCACGGTCTACTCGGCGATCCAGTGGTGGAAGCTGCTGTCCATGGTGGCATCCGGCATGATCATTGACGGCATCCCTCTGAAATCCGGCCGGTACAGAGGCTGGTCTCTGATCGCGGGAATCGTACAGGCCATTGCCTTCCCGCTGGCTTTCGCGGATCTGGGATTGCCTCCCGTTGCTGCTGCCATTGGCGTCTTTGTGTTTGAAGCAATTCTCATGCTGGCCTACAACGTGGCATGGACCGCCCTGCGTACACTTCCCGCTAAGATGGCAAAGACCAGTCAGGACATCAACTGGCTGAACGTTATGTCCAACGTAGGCGGCTCTCTGCCCGCCCTGATCTGGGGCACTCTGTCCGGCGCTCTCCTTTCCATTCCTCTCTGGGCGAACACCTCCAACCAGTATTTCGGTGTTTGCTGCATCTTCTCCATCTTCTTCATCATGGCCGGCATTATCATGTTCAAAATGGCGGCTCCCTACGATACTCCCGCGGATGCACTGAAGAGCAAAAAGGATTCCGGCGCTGCCCAGAAGCAGCAGGGCGCCGGCCTCAAGGCGATTTTCAAAAGCCTGCGTGGCCCCATGATCCCGTACTTTATTTCCGGTGTTCTGAACAGCGCTCAGGCAGGCTTCTTCCAGACCCTGCTCACCTATTACACTGCTTACGTTCTGGGCAATCCTGCCCTGGCAGCCTCTATCGTTACATTGCAGTCCGTTATTGGCCTGATTGGCTCCTTCGTGGTTCCCACGATGACCAAGCGTGTGACCAAAAAAGGCTCTATGGTCTTCGCGCAGACCTTTAACGCGGTCAGCTATATCTTACTGGCAATTTTTGGAACCAACGCCGCGGTCTTTGTGGGTCTGCGCTGCCTGATGACCGCAGTGGGATGCATCCCCAATGTTACCTCCTATGGTATTCCCCTTGATATCGGTGACTATTTCGAAATGAAGGGTGAGACTTCTCAGCGCGCGATCCTGACCTCCGTTGGTGGAACCACCGTTCGTCTGGGCTTTGCTGCCTCCACGACGATTTCCGCTTTTGCTCTGGCAGCCATTGGCTATCAGGCCGGCGCTCCCTTCACTGCCGAAATGGGAACCAAGCTGACCCTCTTGATTGCGGTTGGCCCCGCGATCTTCGCCGCGATTTCCGCTATCCTGATGCAGTTCTTCTACAAGGTAGATGAGCGCGCTATCGATGCGTATCGTCTTGAGCGGGCCGCTAAGGCTGCAAAGGCTGAAAATCAGTAAGGAATCAGGGAATCTATCCGCTTCTGAAACCATGGTATGGAGCCCGGCCAATACCAAGCAGACCGGGCTCCCTATGGGATATTCTTCAAAAAATGGCATGCAGCAGGCATCGGAAGAAAGGCAGGGTAATACATGCAATCAGAGAATAAGCCCGAAAAACTAAGTTCCCAAACCGCTTATACCTATGCGCTGGGGGACTTTTGTTTTACTTTTTTCATCATGTTCATCGGATACTATCTGATGTACTATCTTACGGATGTAATCAGATTCCCGACAACGACTGCGGCCGCAATTTATACGCTGGTTCAGGCATTTGAGACAATCGGTATTCTTGTAGGCGGAATTGTGATAGACCGGATCCGCCTCAAAGGCGGCAGATATCGTCCCTGGCTTCTCATTGGCGGAATATGGTGCGGGGTTTCGCTTGTGATCCTTTTTACGAAGTATGAGGTTCCCCTGCCTGCTTACCGGATCCTGTTCCCGGCTCTGTATCTGGTCACCTACTGGGGTTATAACTTTATGTGGGTGGCATTCCGCTCCCTGGCGAGCAAGATCAGTGGGAATCAGGAGGATGTCATGCGACTGGCTGTCGCGTCTCAGCAGGGCGCCGTCACCGCGTCGCTGATATTCAGCCTGATCGGAACAAAGCTGTTATACGGATTTTCCAAAATCAATACGGGATATTCTGTTTCCTCCGCGCTTTATGGTGTCATTATTATCCTGTGTATGGCCACGATTTTCTGGCGCTGCAAACCCTATGACTGTGATCAAAGAGCGGGCAAGGGGAGCGTATCATTCCAGAATGTAAAGCTGAGGGAATATGTAAAATGCTTCTCCGGTCCAATGCTGCCGTATTTCCTCTCCTGTGTGCTGCGCAACTCGGTATCCGTGGCCATCCCTGCCTTGATGGTTTACTATTTCCAATATGTACTTGGATCAGAAAATGGAATGGCACTGTATCTGTCCACGACCTCAGCGGTTCAGATTCTGGCCGCGCTTCTGCTAAAACCCATTTCCAAAAGATTCAGTAAGATTACAATTTTTCGGTTTTCTGCCCTGTTCTCCGCCACATGTACGATCTGCGCCTTTTTCTTTGGCCTGAAAGAGATCCTGTTTGTTATCTTTATGGCGCTGAATAATTTCTGCCTGGTTATTGGCGGAGGCATAAATAACGCGTTCATTACAGACATTGCCGACTACAATGAATATGCGCAAGGATTGAACACCCGGGGATTTTCGGTGTCGATCAGCGGCACCTCCAACACCGTGGCGTCACTGATTGGTGGAGGGATTGCATCCTTTTCCCTGGCATTGATCAAATATGATGCCAATGCGGCTGTAGTATCAACCGGAATTTCCCATAGCATCCGGGTGCTGGTGACGCTGGGATCGGCTCTGCTGACGCTTTTGTCTCTGATTCCCTTCCTCTTCTACAAGCTGGATGATAAGAAAATGCGTGAGATATATCAACGTAAAAAATCGCTGCCCCAGGAAAATTAAATCGTAGCTTAAGTCAATCCGGTCCTAAAAAAACAAAAAAGTGCCTTGAAGCCTGACTGCCCGGGCTTCAAGGCACTTTTGCGTTGTCATCACAGTGGGCCGGAACAGAGGCCTGCGCCCTTTTACGGCTCCGGAGCGCTGCTTTTTGGAAGAAGCTTCCATAGAACTTTCCCATCCGGCCCATTGTCAAACACCATGGGGGAGCTAAGGAAACTCTGAATAAA
>CAYMWT010000050.1:0-12064 GCA_964394055.1 uncultured Oscillospiraceae bacterium | reverse complement strand
AGCAGACTGCATCCCTTCTGTCAAAAAGCCCCATAGGGGATTTTTGACAGTCTAACAGGGCTGTTTTTAAGCAGCCCTGTTTTGATTTTAACCGGCATCCGCGATTTCCCGGAGCTTTTTGATGTTGCAAAGCTCCACAGTTCCCCGGGAAAGCCGGACATAACCTTCTCCGGAAAAGTATTTCAGCATCCTGGTGACAACCTCCCGGGGGTTGCCCATGTGTCTGCCGATGGCCTCCTGGGTGATGCGAAGTACGTTGGTGCCCTCAATGCCGGCCTCCTCCAGCAGGAACCCTGCCAGACGCTGGTCAAAGCGCTTCCACAGGATCTGCTCCATGAGCCACATGACCTCGGAAAACCGGGTGGCCATGATCTCATTTGTGAAGTTTGCCACGGGAGCGGACTGCTCCATGATCTGCCGGTAGACCTCCGCCGGAATGTCCCAGTACACGGTGTCCTTTTCCGCCTGGAAGGTTACGTCAAACTGAATGGAGCGCATCATGCAGGGGGCGGAGAACAGGCACAGATCCCCTTCAAACAGGCGATACAGGGTGATCTCCCGACCGTCGGCGGACAGAGAATAGGCACGGATCTGACCAGATCGGATCACCAGAACACCGGTACACTCCAAGCCGCCTCTGTGGATCACGGCGCCCCGTTCCGCCCGGCGCTCTGTCAGACGCCCGGTGATAAGGCCTTGCTGAGCCTGGGTCAGCTGATCCCAAACGGGGAAATAGGCATCAAAGCCCATAGCGGCCACCTCCTTTGAAAACCCCATTATAATACATTTCCCGGCGCCTGTCAAATTAGATTATTGACATATGCCAGCAATCTGATAAAATTACAGACAGGGAGCCCAGCTTCGAAGATAGGGGCCAGGGCGTTTGATACAGGAAAAAAGTTTCGGAGATTTTGGATACTTTTTTCTTGTGTTATGGCATATGGCGTGATATAATGCAGAAAGCAAAGGTTAGAATCCACACATTCTCTCGCAAAAACAGGAAAAAACTGAGCATTATCTACAAGTTTCCAGAGCATATCAGCAAGGAGTTCCGTAGAATACTATTTTACCATATTACATAAAAAGGAGAAACGCTATGAATATTGTAGTCATTGGCGGCGTTGCCGCCGGTACCAAGGCTGCCGCGAAGCTGATGCGTCAGGATCGCAGTGCCAGGGTTACCGTCTATACCAAGGGCCAGGATATTTCCTACGCCGGCTGCGGCCTTCCATACTATGTAGGCGGTGGCATCGAAACCCGAGAGGAGCTGATCGTCAACACCCCCGCAAAGTACACCGGCCTGACCGGGGTGGAAGTGAAGACCGGCATGGAGGCTATTTCCGTGGACGCTGCCGCCAAGACCGTTACCTTTGCCGACGGCCAGGTGGCTGCCTATGACAAGCTGGTAATCGCTACCGGCGCGGTTCCCTTCGTTCCTCCTGTTCCCGGCACCGATCTTCCCGGTGTGTTCACCATGCGCACCCCGGATGACGCCATCGGTCTGCGGGCCTATGTGGATGACAATAAGTGCCGCTCCGCTGTGGTAGTCGGCGGCGGCTTCATCGGTCTGGAAATCGCGGAAAACCTTTTGGCGAAGGGCCTGAAGGTCACCGTGGTGGACATGGCCTCCCAGATCATGCCCAACCTCTTTGACCCGGAAATGGCGGACTACCTGAAGCGGAAGCTGCAAGCCAAGGGCATCCGCATTGTCACCGGCGCGGGACTGACCGAGGTTCTGGGTACCGGGAAGACCACGGGCATCCGTACCGGCGTGGGCACCTTTGAGGGCGACGTGGTGGTCATGGCCATCGGCGTCCGTCCTGCCACCGGCTTCCTGAAGGATTCCGGCATTGAGATGTTCAAGGGCACCATCCAGGTGGACGAGCACCAGAGAACCAACCTGCCGGATGTATACGCGGTAGGCGACTGCGCCATGGTCTTTAACCGGATCACCGGCAAGGGACAGTGGTCCGCCATGGGCTCCACTGCCAACATCACCGGCCGTCTGCTGGCAAAGAATCTTACCGGCGGAGACGCTGCCTACGGCGGCTGCCTGGGCACCGGCGTGGTAAAGCTGGCTGAGGGCATCAACGCGGGCCGTACCGGCCTGACGGAGGAGCAGGCCAAGGCAGCGGGCTTCGATGTGATCACCGTTACCTGTGTTACCGACGACAAGGCCCATTACTATCCCGGCGCGGACACCTTCCTGACCAAGCTCATTGCTGACAAGCAGACCCATAAGCTCCTGGGTATCCAGGTAGTGGGCGCGGGCGCTGTGGACAAGATGGTGGACATCGCCGTTACCGGCATTGGCCTGAACGCCAAGGTGGAGGACTTCGACACCTTCGATTTCTCCTATGCCCCTCCCTTCTCCACGGCCATTCATCCCTTCGTCCAGGCCTGCTACATTCTGGAAAACAAAATGGCAGGGGAGTATGAGTCCTTCACCCCTGCGGAGTATCTTTCCGGCGCGGCCAAGGGCTACAAGGTCATTGACGTCTCTCCCGCTCCTGCCATTCCCGGGGCCAAGTGGGTGGATCTTGCCAAGGTCACCGCTCCCATTGAGGGCCTGGATAAGGACGAAAAGCTGCTGCTGGTCTGCGCCAAGGGCAAGCGGGGCTACTTCCTGCAAAATCGTCTGAAGGCCATGGGCTACACCAATACCCGGGCCTTGGAAGGCGGCCTGTTTGCCAATAGCGTAAAGGTTCGCTTCGAGGGCGGCAAGCTGCCTCCTGAGGAGATCAAACGGGTCAAGGGCCTGGGCTGCCTCCAGGATAAGCGCTATATCGACGTGTTCAACGTCCGTGTCATCACCCGCAACGGTAAGATCACTGCCGAGGAGCAGCGCACCATTGCCGAGGCCGCGGAGAAGTTCGGTTCCGGTGCGGTTACCATGACCACCCGTCTGACCCTGGAAATCCAGGGGGTCAAGTATGACAATATCCAGCCTCTTATTGACTTCCTGGCAGAGCATGACCTGTCTACCGGCGGCACCGGAAGCCTGGTGCGGCCTGTGGTGTCCTGTAAGGGTACCACCTGCCAGTACGGCCTGATCGATACCTTCGATCTCAGCGAGAAGCTTCACGAGAAGTTCTATGTGGGCTACCACGGCGTCACCCTGCCCCACAAGTTCAAGATCGCCGTAGGCGGCTGCCCCAACAACTGCGTCAAGCCCGACCTGAACGACCTGGGCATCATCGGCCAGAGAGTGCCTATGGTGGACTTCAGCAAGTGCCGCGGCTGCAAGAAGTGCCAGGTGGAGCTGAACTGCCCCATTAAGGTAGCGCACCTGGAAGATGGAAAAATCCAGATCGATCCCAACCTCTGCAACAACTGCGGACGCTGCCGGAGTAAGTGCCTGTTCGACGCCATCGAGTATGTGGACGGCTATAAGGTGTGCATCGGCGGCCGCTGGGGCAAGAAGACCGCCCATGGCCAGTCTCTGACCAAGGTGTTTACCACCGAGGAGGAGGTCATTGACGTGGTAGAGAGAGCCATCCTCCTGTTCCGGGACGAGGGCAAATCCGGCGAAGGGTTCGCCGACACCGTGAACCGTCTGGGCTTCGACTATGTCAACGACAAGCTGCTCACCCAGTCCATCGACAAGGAAGCGATTTTAAGCAAGACTGTCAAGGGCGGCGCTACCTGCTAAATCCATACATTGATCTGGGCCTGCCGGTTTCGGCAGGCCCAAGTTTTTACTCAGGAGGATTGGCTGTTCAAAATATAAGAGATTCTTAAGGAACAGAACGGTTGTACCCGGTGAAAAATTGTGATATACTAAGGAAACATAGAAGGGAGCGAATGGTATATGGGATATGGATTTGGTATGGGCTTCAGCCTGTTTCAGTTTCTGTTTGTGGTCGTGTTTGTTGTGGTGATCGGAACGTTTGTGGTAGCGGCTGTCCGGGGAATCGGACAGTGGAGCAAGAACAACCAGTCCCCCAAACTGACTGTGGAAGCAACGATTGTGACGAAGCGGGCGGATGTGTCCGTTCATCATCATGGCAATGCCGGAGACGCTTCCGGCGCTCACGGGTATCATACCAGCAGCTCTACAAGCTACTACGCAACCTTCCAGGTGGAAAGCGGCGACCGGATAGAGCTGCACATACCGGGAAATGAATACGGTCTTCTGGTTGAGGGAGACAAGGGAAAGCTGACGTTCCAGGGTACCAGGTATCTGGGCTTTGAACGTACATAAGGAAAGGAAATTACATGTTGGAATTATTGGCTGTCATCGTATTTCTCTGGCTTCTGGTGAAAAGCATCAGCCTGGTGCTGAAGCTGACCTGGGGCGCAGCAAAGATCATTGCCACCATTTTGATGGCGCTGGCGCTGCCAATGCTGATTGTGTGCCTGGTATTTGCCTCCGGCCTGGCGCTGCTTCTGCCCATTGGGTTGATTGCCCTGGCGGCTGGCATTGTCAAGACCTCTGTCTGAGAAAGCGAAATAAAAAATCCGCACCGTCCAATTCGGTGCGGATTTTTGCTGCTTCTTATATCAGGATTCCGATTGGCTGAGATCCTCCAGCGCCGCGCGAACCGCGGCAATGACAAATGCGGAAAAGGTGCAATTCTTTCCCTGAATGGCTTTTTCCACCGCTTCTACCAGGTCATTTGGGAACCGAATGGTTTTATTTGTGGTTGGCGGTACAGAGGGAATCTTGAAGCTGCCCATATACGTCACCTCGCAATGCATTTGTATTGCATATAGTTTACGATGATCAATTCCATATTTCTGCATTGCGATTGCAATGCAGAAATGGATTTGAGATCGAATCTCTTACGCAGGAAAGGAAAGGGTCGCCACTGCGCCGCCCTCATTGCGGAAGGCGGCCCGGCCGCCGTGGGCAGCGGCGATCTGCTGAACCAGATGCAGCCCAAGAATGTGAGGGGCATTGGGATCGGAACAGGCATGATTCAGGTTTTTCAGAACGGCTTCCGGATAGCCGACGCCGCTGTCCCGAACCTCCAATGTGAGCTGTCCGTCCGTTTGCTCTGCCAGAACCGTGATACAGCAGCCGGAGGGATTGTGGCGGACGCTGTTCCCCAGCAGATTGTCCAAAGCCCTGGTCAGCAGCTCGGAATCCGCGTCCACAACGGTTTGTCCCGCCGGTTCCCGGATCAGAAGGTCAACGCTGTACCCCTGGGAATCGCAGAAATCCGCGACACACCGGCGAAGCCAGGGGCCTATCTGAACGGGAGCCCGGCGGAGGGGCTGAGAATTGTATTGCAGCTTGAAGGTCAGATTCAGGTCCTCAATGAGGGCCTTTATTTTTTTGCTCTGGGCACAGATGGCAGCAGCCTTTTTCTGGGATTCGGAATCCCTGGGAAACTGATGGGAAAGCTGCTCGGCGTAGCCCATGATCAGGGCCAGGGGCGTGCGGATGTCGTGGGATACCCCGGCAATCCAGTTGGCCCGGGTCAGATCCCGGCGCCGGATCAGGATGTTCTGCTGCTGAAGATGACGGCTGGTCTGGTTCAGCTTTTCCGCCAGCTCTGCTGTGGTGCCGGATTCCGCCAAGCGGACTTCCTTCCCATCGGCCAGCAGCCCGATGCTCTCCGCGATCTCCCGAAGAGGCCTGGCGCCCCACCAGCCAAGCAACAGACAGATTCCCAGAACCAGCCCCAGATCCAGCAGAAGCAGGGGAGGAAAGGCGGACAGCAGGGCATACAGAATGTCATTTTCCATGTAAAAATCGAATCGTGTCAGGCTGCCTTTGGGTTTGCCGGCTACCAGCAGCCCAAAGTCATTTCGGTAGACCATTACCGGATAGTCCTCCAGATACCAGCGGGAAAAGGCGGCAACATCGGCAACGGTATAGGAATGGTTCAATTCCTGGGGCAGCGCCTCCGACCATAGGATTTCTCCTTCGTCACTTAACAGCATTGCCCAGGCAAAATGGGCTTGCCAGTCCAGATCAGAGGGCAGTTGGAAATCCCCCTGTTCGGTTTGGGTAAAGGATCCCGCAAACCTTCCAATGGGAAAAAATCCCGTTTCCTGGTTTTTCATCCCAAAATGAACCGTAATGCCAATAAACAGTCCGATGTTTACGGCCATGACCAAAACGACAACCGCAAACGCAGCCAGAATATAGCGGCGCACCATTCGCCCCACAGTTTTCATTGGGATGCCTCCTTGGAAAGCTTATAGCCCAGACCCCGGGCAGTGAGGATCCACCTTGGCTGGGAGGGCTGAGGCTCAAGCTTTTCCCGAAGATGGCGGACGTGGACGTTGAGACTGTTCTCATAGCCATAGTAATCCCCGCCCCAGACCGATTCGCACAGGGCGTCGTAGGTGACGATGCGGCCCCGGTTGTCCAGCAGCTTTTGCAGAATGGCCCGCTCTGTAGCCGTCAGGGATACGGTTCCGGCGGGCGTGGTAACAGTGGCGTCCCCAAAATCCACGGTGCGGTCTCCAAGGTGAAGCACCGTTTCCCGTTGCAGCTGGCCCCGGTAGAACCGCCGGAGAATCCCGGAAAGGCGGAGCAGAAGCTCCTGCATCAGAAAGGGTTTGACCATGTAGTCATCCGCTCCCAGTCCCAGACCGAACAGCCGGTCACTGTCCGCGTCCCGGGCGGACAGAAACAGTATGGGGATATCGGAGTGATCCCGAATCTCCCGAAACAGGGAAAACCCATCCCCATCCGGGAGGCCAATGTCCAGGATGACCAGCTCCGGCATGGTTTCTTCGATTGCTTGCCGGGCGGATTTGACGCTGTCGGCGTATTGTAAATGATGGTATCCCGCACCGGACAGCTCCTCCCGCAGCAGGTTCCGCAGCTCCGGGCTGTCGTCCACAATGAGAATTTTCGCGTCCAGAATGGTCTGCATGGCTACGCCCCCTTTGCTTCCATTATATCGGTGGAAGGCTCTCATTTCCAGAGCCTCCGGGGAAATTTAAGGCAAACTTAAGGGAGGCAACAGGCTGTCATAAGCTTGGGGGTGTATGCTTCCTATAGCACAAGGAAAGGAGCATACATATGCAAATTGTGGAAACCAGAAAGCTTACCAAACAATATGGCGCAAGCGCCGTGGTGAACCAGGTGTCCCTGTCCGTGCCGGAGGGCTGTGTCTACGGCTTTATCGGCCCCAATGGTGCGGGAAAGTCCACCACCATGAAAATGCTGCTGGGCCTGGTAAAGCCCAGCGGCGGGGAAATTGATCTGCTGGGAAAGCAGATGAAGAAAGAAAACCGGCTGGAGCTGCTGCGGCAGACCGGCTCCCTCATCGAGTCCCCATCCTGCTATGGCCACCTCACCGGGGAGGAAAATCTGCGGATCGTGGCAGAACTGAAAAACGTGCCGAGGAAGGACATTGACCGGGTTCTGGAAATCGTGGAGCTGACGGACAGCCGGAAGCGGAAGGTCAGGGAATACTCCCTGGGTATGCGTCAGCGGCTGGGCATCGCCCAGGCATTGCTGGGAAGTCCCAGGCTGCTGATTCTGGACGAGCCTACCAACGGCCTTGACCCATCAGGCATCCAGCAGATGCGCACCCTGATCCGGGAGATGCCGGAGCGATGCGGCGCAACCGTCCTGATTTCCAGCCATCTGCTCAGTGAGATGGAGCAGATGGTGGATCAGGTGGGCATCATCAACCATGGGCAGCTTCTGTTCCAGGGCGCTTTGACCGCTCTGCGGCAGCACAGTCAGGGGGACATCTCTCTGCGGGTACTGCATCCGGAAAAGGCCATTCCCATATTAGGGGATCCGGCTGTTCCTGACCGGGAGAAAGGGGTCTTCCACCTTCCTGCCATGGGGGAGGAAGCGCTGGCAGAGCTGGTGTGGCGTCTGGGCGCCGGACAGGCAGGGGTGGTGGAGCTGAACCGCCATACAAAGTCCCTGGAAGAGATCTTCCTGAGCCTGACAGGGGAGGAAACGAAATGAGAACCCTTTGTGCGGAACTGAAAAAATCCAGGCGAAGACACAATATTTTGGTGGCGGCGTGCATTTCCCTGATTGTCCTGCTGTGGACGACCCAGAATGGCGGGACAGACGAAGATCGGCTGGCTCAGGGCTATTCCGGACTTTTCTATTCCATTCCGGTGATGAACACGGTGGTCATGCCCCTGGGGACGGCGGTGCTGGCCAGCCGCCTGTGGGATTTGGAAAGCAAGGAGAAATGCTGCCGAATGCTTCTGACCCTGCAAAGCAGAGGGGAGCTGTTCCTGGGGAAGACCGTGGTGGCCGCGCTGCAAATCCTGCTCATCGGCGCTATGGAAAGCGTAGGGGTTCTGGTGCTGGGAAAGCAGGCCGGGTATACGGAGGTTCTGGACTGGGGCCAGTTCTGGTGGATGGCAATGAGCACCTTTGCCGTGAACGTCATGCTGTTTTTCCTGTGGCTTATGCTGAGCATCCGCTTTGACAATCAGGTGCCTACCCTGGCGGCGGGAATGGTGGGGAGCCTGTCCGGACTGTTCGCTGCCTTTATGCCGCCTATGGTCAGCTACGTTATGCCCTGGGGCTACTACATTCCCCTGAGTTCCATCCGCATGGACTGGAACCCGGAGACCAAGATCGTCTGGTTTTACGCCACACCCTATCCCATCTGGCTGCTGATCGTCACAGCCGGGTTTGCCGTGCTGTTTGGGGCAACGGCTTGGGAAGCGCTGAAACATAAGGAGGTATAATGATGCTGCTGCGTTGTATCCGTGGGGAGAACCGAAAGCTTCGGGGCAGTCCCATCTGGCTGATGTTTCTCGCCGTTCCTGCCATTTCGGCGGTGTACGGTTCCTTCAATTATAAAATGAATCTGGAAATCCTGACCCATGGCTGGTATGACCTGTGGACCCAGTACACCCTGTTCTATGCCCTCTTCTTTTTCGGCCCTATGACCGGGGTGTACGCTTCCTATCTGTGGCGGCTGGAGCATCGGGGGCATAACTGGAACCTGATTATGACCGCTCCGGTGCGTCCCTTCTGCCTGTATTTTGCTAAATTCTGCGCGGTGACAAAATTGACGCTGCTGACCCAGGCCTGGCTGCTGGTGCTGTTTACCATCGGTGGAAGATTCTGGGCAGGGCTGGATGGCTTTCCACCGCCGGAGATTGTCCTGTGGCTGCTCCGGGGAGTGATCGGCAGCTTTGCTATCATTGCGTTACAGCTTCTGCTTTCCATGGTGATTCGGAACTTTGCCCTGCCGGTGCTGATTGCCCTGGGCGGAAGCGTCCTGGGGATGCTGGCTGTGGGCGAGGATGCGGGGCTTTACTGGCCCTACGCGCTGATGATTCTTGGCATGAACTCCAACAAAACCGAGGACATGATGGCAGGGGGGCTATGGGGCTTTTTCCTGAGCTGTGCCGTCTTTGTAACAGCGTTCTTTCTGCTTGCCAATGTGCTGCTGACAAAGCGGGATGTGAGGGCATAGGGGGCGAATCCCTCTGGATCAGCGTACTTCCCGGTTGAAATGTGCCCGGGGTTCTGCTATACTGACCCCAGGAGACGTATATATTGAACAGTCGTTTCGGATGGGGAGAATTGCCATGATTCAGGATATCGCACCGCATAAGTTTCACAATCAATATGATCCGCTGGCTGTGCCTGACAGGGAAGACCTTGTCCTCTTTTTTGAGGGTGGGAGGCTGCTGATGAAAGCCGGGGAAAAGAAGGAGCTTCTCCGGGTGAAGGATTTCCCGGAAGCCAGGGAGTTTGTTTACCTGTTTTCTCTGGACGATACCCGGTTTTTTCTGCTCAGGGACGAAAACGCCATTCCGGAGAAAAGCGAATTTACGGATGTGCGGACACTGCGGGGGGCATGCTGGTTTCCCAGGGAAATCCTGTTTGCCATTCTTACGGGAAAACACCTGTCGGACTGGTATCGGGACACCCATTTCTGCGGCCGCTGTGGCCGGCCCATGACCCACTCCACCGGGGAGCGGGCGATGACCTGCACCTGCGGATATACGGCTTATCCCAGAATCATGCCCGCTGTGATCGTGGGAGTGAAAAACGGGGATTCCCTTCTTCTGACGAAGTACCGGACGGGATTTCAGCACAATGCCCTGATTGCCGGCTTTACGGAAATCGGTGAGACCGCGGAGGAGACCGTGGCCCGGGAGGTGATGGAGGAGGCCGGCGTGCGGGTGAAGAACATTACCTACTACAAGACCCAGCCCTGGGGAATCGCCAACGATTTGCTCATTGGTTACTACTGCGATCTGGACGGCGACCCTGATATCACCATGGACAAGGGGGAGCTGAAGTACGCGGCCTGGGTAAGGCGGGAAGATATTCAGCTACAGCCGGACGATGCCAGCCTGACCAATGAAATGATGCGGATGTTCAAAAACGGAACCATCCGGTAAAAAGATGACCGGGATCAAAAGTGAGCAAAAAACGCGCTTATTCTCTAATTTAAGAAACAAAAAAATCGGGAATTTGCTGAAAATCAGCAAATTTCCGATTTTGGCAGGGGCACAAGGACTTGAACCCTGAGCCTACGGTTTTGGAGACCGCCGCTCTACCAATTGAGCTATACCCCTGTATCCATATTCAAAAAGGCGAAGGCCTGTGTTATCTGGTGGGCCTTCAGGGACTTGAACCCGGGACGATCCGGTTATGAGCCGGAGGCTCTGACCAACTGAGCTAAAGGCCCATGGCGTGGCTAACGCGAAAGCCTAACCACGGGAGACATTATAGCATTGAAACAGAGGCATGTCAAGCGCTTTCTTTCTGAATTTTTTCGGATTCAATCCTGCATGATTCCCGGGGGAAGAATCGGATGATTCAGGTGTTACAAGGCTTTTCTATGGGAAAGAGTGGAAGAAATTACGGAGGAAAAAGGAAAAGTTGCATGAAGTGTTTTATGTACTCTTGCCATGGACGGATGTTCATGTACAAAAATCACAAAATGACGCTTTATTTTGTTAAATTATTGGAAACTTAGTGCGTTGAAAAAGCTTTTTCCCTAGTGTATAATTTAGACTATATTTTAAAACCCTGCTGCGTGTTTTCATGACCAGGAAAGTAAAACCGTAAGCGTCTGCAGACAAAGCCAAGGGGAATATACAGAGAATGGAAGCGGGATCCCGCTTCATGCTGTTTTTATAAACAGCATGACATTCCTTTGGAAAGGGAGAAAGTGAATGAACGCAAAAACACTGATGTACATACTAAAGCGTATTGCTTTGGCAATCCTCACGGTATGGGTGGTCATTACGGTAACCTTCTTTGTCATGCGTGCCGTCCCCGGCGGCCCGTTCATGGGAGAGAAGGCCATCTCTGAGGCGGCCCAGGCTGCCCTGGAGGCAAAATATGGCTACGATAAGCCCTTGATGGAGCAATACGTTACCTACCTGAAGGACGTTGTTTTCCATCTGGACTTTGGCCCCTCTGTAAAGCTCAGAGGTCGTATGGTCATGGATGTCATTGCGGACGGCATGCGCACCTCCGCGAAGCTCGGCCTGATCGCTGCCTTTATCGCTCTGGTCTTCGGCATTGTTCTCGGCGCCACTGCCGCTCTGCGGCGCAACAAGGTGATCGATAAGGTGATCATGGTCATTACCACCGCCTTCGTTTCCATGCCTTCCTTTATTATGGGCACCTTGCTTTTGCTGAGTTTCGCGGTGCGCTGGCCCATCTTCCCCGCCAACGGCTCCACCGCCGAGGGCCTGGTGCTGCCCATTATCACCCTGTCCCTGTACCCCATGGCCTATATCACCCGGCTGACCCGTTCCTCCATGCTGGATGTGCTGGGTCAGGACTATATCCGTACCGCCAGAGCCAAGGGCGTTTCCGGCTGGAAGATCATCTTCGGCCATGCCCTGAAGAACTCTCTGATCCCCGTGATTACCTACTTTGGCCCCATGCTCGCTTACATTGTCACCGGTTCTCTGGTGGTGGAGCAGATCTTTGCGGTGCCCGGTATCGGCCGCAACTTCGTCAGCAGCATCACAAACCGTGACTATCCCCTGATTATGGGTACGACTATTGTTCTGGCTACGCTGATCGTCATTATGAACCTGGTCAGTGATATCCTCTATAAGGTCGTGGATCCCAGAATCACTCTGGAGTAAGGAGAGCAGACATGAAAAAGAAAATTTTCTCCATGCATGTGGACGT
>CAYMWT010000049.1:0-12150 GCA_964394055.1 uncultured Oscillospiraceae bacterium | reverse complement strand
TTTTTTCATTGGGGTCTCCTCCTTTTTATTTACAAGCTGCTGTCAGGCAGCCTTGTTTCACATGGACTTTCTTATGTGGAACCGATTAGTATTTCTAAAAAGCAAAAGGCAAAAAGCGAAAAATACTTTGAAATATATTGGCTTTTTAAAATAAAACCAATGCATTAAATTTGATATATAACAGAAAACCAAATATTTTTTAATTTTATATGAAACCGTTTAACATCTCGTGTGTGAGCTAAGTATAGCATAGATTCTTCCCGTGTCAATAGGAGCGAGTAATTTTTTAGCTTTCTAACAAAAAACGCCTATATTCTTTGGTTATGTTGTTAAAAAACGTGTTTTTTCCTTATTAAAATTACATATTTGTGTTTGTTATTCATGAAAATTGCAACATTTTACATGCAGAATATGCAGATTACCTGCCAAATCATCCATTGACTTTGCATCTTACTTACACTATAATGCTCGCAAAGACTGCTCCCTTAAAATTTACGTTTTTCGAATATTTTTCAAAAATTATCTAATTAATGCAATTTTTGCCTTTTTATTTCAAATGCTTTCAGGAGGAATTGTATGATCTTAAAGGCAGCGACAAAATACGGTGTTTTGCAAGGCGTCCGCTCCAATGCGGGTTATGCTCTTTTTCGTGGCGTTCCCTATGCCGCGCCTCCGGTGGGGGAGCTTCGCTGGCGTCCTCCTCAGGATCCGGAACCCTGGGAAGGTGTGCGAATGGCAGATACCTTCGGCCCAGCCTGTATGCAGTTTGATCGCTGGCATACAGCCACAGATGACATTACGGATGACACCGGACACAGCTACATTCATATTCCCAATTATCCCTATCCTCCCAGAATGAGCGAGGATTGCCTGTATCTGAATATCTATACACCGGCAAATTCTCCCGAGGACAAGCTGCCTGTTATGATGTACATCCACGGCGGTGGTCTGCAGCAGTGGTATGGCTCTGATTACGAATACTGCGGCGACGGCTTTTGCTGCCAGGGCATCATTCTGGTGTCCATCACTTATCGGCTCAACGTATTTGGCTTCTATACCCATCCGGAGCTGGAGGCCGAAAGTGAACATCACAGCTGCGGAAACTATGGTATTCTGGATATGCTGCAAGCCCTGAAATGGCTCCGGGAAAACATTGCGCAGTTCGGAGGCGATCCTGAAAATATCACCTGCTTTGGGCAATCAGGCGGTGCCCGCGCCACCGCCGCACTGTGCTGCTCCCCCCTAGCCAAGGATTATATCGCCCACGCTTCCATCCAGTCCGGCGGTGGTGTCGGAAGCCGAGTTCCGAACCGGAACAAGGCGTATATGTACCAAAAAGGCATCGACCTGATGGCCCAGCTAGGCTGTACATCCATTGCGGAAATGCGCTCACTTCCTGCGGAAGTCCTGCAAAAAGCGAACAACCAGTACGGTATGCGCAACGGATTTAACCTGTATCCGGACGGCTGGGTGCTGCCAAAAGAGGTAGACGAGCGCTTTGCCATGGGCTTGGACCAAGACGTGGATCTTATCATCGGCTGTACCGCAGATGAGGGCGCCAACGATGCCCCGAGCCGTTGGCACTACAATACCCTGGCCTCGATATACGCCCTGGGATATTTCCGCCGCCGTAATGGGAAAAAGCCTGTGTATGCCTATGTATTCGATCAGCAGCAGCCCGGGGAGGATCATCCCGGTGTGCCTCACTCCTGTGATAACCGCTACCAGTTTGGAACCCTGGACGGTTCCTGGCGGCCTTATACGAAGCAGGACTGGGAGCTGTCCCTGGATATGCGGCGCTATTGGGCCAATTTTGCCAGGACTGGCAACCCCAATGGACCGGGAATGCCGTGCTGGGAACCCTTTGACAACGGAAGGCGGGTCATGCGTTTGACAGGCAGCGGCTGTAAAATGGGTGACTACAACGACAGGGCCTCCCTGCTCAGGGAAGAGCAGCAGATCATTGCCCAATACGAAGTAGTTGCGGAATCGAAATCATAATTATCAGCGGCTTTCCGCGTTTTTTGCGCTGCAAGCCGCCGAAAAGAAAGGAATTGCTTATGAATCAGAATACGCTGGAAACTCTGGCTGATGGCATTGCCGATTGGCACGCGCCGGTGATTGACGGAGAGATTCCCCACGGGGACATGCCCGGAGACAAGGTTCAGATCGGGCCCGACCATATTGCTAAAGCCAATACCATTTTCCCCGAGCTAGCAACACTGGCCGCCCGCCATGCCCAAAATGGCCGCATCGTCATTGCCATCTGCGGCGGCTCCGGAGTGGGAAAATCTGAAATTGCCTCACTTTTGAGCTATTATTTCCGCTGCGCAGGAGTGGGCAGCTATACTCTGTCCGGTGACAACTACCCCAGAAGGATCCCCATGTACAACGATGCGGAACGGGTGCGTATTTTCCGAACGGCAGGTCTGCAGGGCTTGGTGGACAAAGATGTTTACACCGGGGATGTGAAGCGGATCTTATCTGA
This sequence comes from uncultured Oscillospiraceae bacterium, assembly GCA_964394055.1. Classification (GTDB taxonomy): domain Bacteria; phylum Bacillota; class Clostridia; order Oscillospirales; family Oscillospiraceae; genus Faecousia. The sequence goes on along the minus strand of CAYMWT010000049.1, from coordinate 9,662 downwards.
GCTGTGGAAGCAGGATACAGATGCCGAGCCGAAACTGGCAGCGGTCTACCCCTGGCTGGCCATCTATCAGCAAGAAGGCAAGGCGGCGCTGGCGCAATACCTGGGCACAAATGCCGAGCAGGACTATGCTGAACTCAGCGCAATTCTCGCCGCATTTCACCAGGGTGCGGACCATATCTGGCTCAAGCGCATGGGCCGCACGGAGAATGACCGCTGGTATGAGAATGTGGATTTCTCCGACGTCAGCGTGCTGATCATCGAATGGACTCATGGCAACAGTGATCTGCTGCAAGGCGTGGATATCCCCGTGCTGCTCAACAGCACACCGGAACAAACCCGCGCTCATCGAAGGGCCCGCAGTCGCGACGGCAAAACAGACAGTCCCTTTACAACCATGGTTCTGGAGATTGAACAGGCAGAGCTGGACAGCTGTGCTCACAAGGCTCAGATCATCATTGCCAAAACAGGCGAACGACTGAGCTATGCTCAGTATCGGGCGGAAATGGGGGAAACATAATGGGAAACGCTATGGGCACAATGCTAAACGCCTACCCGGACAGCGTAGGCGGCACGCTGGGCGATATTGTCTCTGTACTGCAGCGTCCAGAATTAAAGGGCACATTTTCTTCGTTTTATATTCTGCCCAGCATCTTCAATACAGATCTTGATCGTGGCTTTTCACTGATAGACTACGGCCTGAATCATCTTCTGGCATCGCCGGAAGATTTGGAAAATCTAAAAAAGCTGAATATGGATCTTGCGCTGGATTTTATCCTGAACCACGCCTCCGTGCTCTCTGCGGAATTTCAGGATATTCTGAAAAACGGCGATCAATCCGTCTACCGGGATTTCTTCATCGACTGGAACCGTTTCTGGGAGGGCCACGGTGAAATGACGCCGGAAGGGTATATCCAACCGGATCCGTCGCTGATCCGAAATATGTTCTTCCGGAAGCCCGGCCTGCCTATCCTCATGGTCCGTTTCCCGGACGGACGGGACGTCCCCTATTGGAACACATTTTACCAATCGATTCAATATGACCATGTGGATGCCCAGGATCTGATGCACAGCGGTGGGCTGCAATATGGAGAGGCAGCAAAGCTTGCTGCGTTGGTGAATCAGGCGCTGGACGCGGGGAAAGCGCCCAAGGAAATGGACTTTGGCAGTTTAAACATCTACCGTGAAAAAGTATGCGACTATCTGGAAAGTCATAGAAAATATCTGGGACAGATGGACCTGAATATTCGCTCGCCCTTGGTTTGGGATTACTACCGAAAGACTCTGGAGACTCTGGCAGGCTATGGCGCAAACATTGTTCGGCTGGACGCGTTTGCCTATGCGCCAAAGGAAGTCGGGGCCAGGAACTTCTTGAATGACCCGGGCACCTGGGAACTGCTGGACAGGGTAGCCGCCATTGCAGAACCTTTGGGTCTGACTCTGCTGCCGGAAATTCACGCCAGCTATGGAGAGAAGATCTATGAGCTGCTGGCTTCTAAAGGCTACATGGTCTATGATTTCTTCCTGCCGGGTCTGGTAATCGACGCTATGGAACGCAAAAGCGGCATTTACCTGAAGCGTTGGGCAAATGAGATTGCACAGAAGCAGATCCATACCGTCAACATGCTGGGTTGCCATGACGGCATCCCCCTGCTGGACCTGAAGGGACTGCTGGATGAAGAGAGCATTGCGGAGCTGATTGATACCATAGTGCGCCGGGGCGGTTATGTAAAGAACCTGCACGGTCAGAAAAACGTTTATTACCAAGTCAATGCAACCTATTACAGCGCTTTGGGTGAAGACGACCGAAAGATGCTTCTTGCGCGAGCCATCCAGCTGTTCATGCCCGGGAAGCCCCAGGTATGGTATCTGGATCTGTTTGCCGGCAAAAACGACTATGGCGCCATGGAGCGAGCTGGCAAGGACGGCCACAAGGAAATCAATCGCACCAATCTGTCCCTGACAGATATTAACGCCGGGCTGCAGAAGCAGGTAGTCAAAGACCAGCTGGAGCTGCTCCGGATGCGGAACACCTATCCCGTGTTCGCTGTCGATGCCACCATTTCCGCCAAAGCGGAGGAAACCTTCCTCCAGCTGACCTGGTGCACAGCCAAAGGGACCGCCTGTCTGGACGCAGATTTGGATTCTCTTGCTTTCTCTATCCGCATTCAGGACAATACCGGTACAGATCTTTACCGCTTTGCGCAGGAATAGCACAATCGGGCCACTTCGATAGAAAGTGTTCAATGATCCCCGTCCCCAAACAAAAAACGAGGCTTTATTAACAGCCTCGTTTTTTGCATTTTCCCAAATTATTAGGTTCTCTGTCAATAGTTCGGGTAGAGACAAGCCAGAACGCCACTGGGGTGTCCAATACGGATGAACTGGGTGTCGGTGTGGGGGGACAGTACTTGGTTGACCACGCTGCCAGGTACAACAGCGGTTGCTGCGGTGCACATGGCCCCGGTCATGGCATAACTAGGGTGCGGCTTCTGCATGGACATCATTCGGGCAATCAGGTCAATGGCGTTCTTTTCGATGGAAGCGCCCTCAGCAGTAACGTAGTTTTCTGCTTCACCCACAAGGCTTAACATAAACTATCATGGGTGAAGAGAGAGGCCGTTACCGGCGCAAATACTTTCATTCACGCTGTGAAAGAATCAAAAAATGCGGCACAGGTCATGATTCAATATATGGAGCAGAATGCTTCGTTGATATTTCCACGGCTTCATATCAAGCTTTTGTATTGTATGTTGGCACCAAGAAACTGGTAAAACGCAAGGCATTTGAGGAATATATCGAAGGGCGGGTGGCAATTTGATTATGAGAATTGCTTTTATTGGTGCGCACCAAAAACGTCAAAAGATATTGAAATATATGCAAAATTATGATAGAATGAGGTGTCGTGATGAACTCACGTTTCCTGCTGTCAGGAAAGGAGTTCATTAAATGGGCAAAAATCAAGCGGTTCTGTGTGTACGCTTTGAGCCACACCTATGTAACTCGTGCGATTACGTGCGGGATGATGCCGAAAGTCCTGCAAAGGCTTCTCGGACATGCAAGCATCAAAACCACCATGGATCGTTATGTCCATGTTACCGATGCCTCTCTAACCAATGCTGTAAAACAGTTTGAGCAAAGCATTTTTTGGCAAGCTGAAAAAAGGTGCGCTATAAAAAATTGGTGCGGAGCATACTCCCCTAATTCAAAAAACCATTGCAAATAAAGGAGATTTGAAATACATGAAACTCGGAATCGTGGGCCTTCCCAACGTGGGCAAATCCACCCTTTTTAACGCCATCACCAACGCAGGGGTTCCTGCGGACAACTACGCCTTCTGCACCATCGACCCCAACGTGGGCGTGGTATCCGTTCCCGACGAGCGTCTCACCTGGCTGGCTGACCTGCACAAGCCCAAGAAGGTGACCCCTGCCATTGTGGAATTCGTGGACATCGCCGGTCTTGTGAAGGGCGCCAGCAAGGGCGAGGGTCTGGGCAACAAGTTCCTCAGCAATATCCGCACCACCGACGCCATCGTCCATGTGGTGCGCTGCTTCGAGGACAGCAACGTCACCCATGTGGAGGGCAGCACCGATCCCCTCCGGGACATTGACATCATCAATCTGGAGCTGGTCATGGCGGACATCGAAATGGTGGAGCGCCGCATCGACAAGGCCCAGAAGGCCATGAAGGGCGGCGACAAAAAGTTCCAGCGGGAAGTCCAGGTATTCACCGACCTGCTGGCCCACCTGAACCAGGGAAAGCTCGCCAGAACCTTTACCGATGACCCCGACGATCTGGCCCTGATCTCCACCTCTGACCTGCTCACCCTGAAGAAGACCATTTACGTTGCCAATCTGGGGGAGGACGAGGTCAACGATCCGGAGAGCAGCCGCCACTATATGGCAGTGAAGGAGCTGGCCGACCGGGAAGGTTCCCAGGTGCTGCCCATCTGCGCCAAGCTGGAAGCGGACATCGCCGAGCTGGACGATCCCGAGGAAAAGGCCATGTTCATGGAAGAGCTGGGCGTGAAGGAAAGCGGCCTGGATCGGCTGATCCGCAGTTCCTATTCCCTGCTGGGTCTGATTTCCTTCCTCACCGCCGGCAGCGACGAGTGCCGGGCCTGGACCATCAAGCGGGGCACCAAGGCTCCTCAGGCCGCAGGTAAAATCCACACCGACTTTGAGCGGGGCTTCATCCGGGCGGAGGTCATCGCCTTCGAGGATATGAAGGCCTGCGGCACCATGGCAGCGGCCAAGGCCAAGGGCCTGGTTCGCAGCGAGGGCAAGGAATATGTCATGAAGGATGGAGACATTGTCAACTTCCTGTTCAACGTATAAAATCAAAATGAAATCGGCGGAGCAGTCTTTTGAGGCTGCTCCGCCGCTGTGTTTACTGTTCTGTTTTTGTACCGTCCTGATGTTCCAGCTTTTCCGCCAGCTCCTCCGCCTTGCGCTGGTTTTCCGCCGCCACATCGATTCCCTCCGTGCTCTCCTTGCTGAACAGGATTCTCAGCGTCAGGATAATCAGCTTCACATCCATCATCAGGGAGTAATTTTCAATATACATCAGATCCAGCCGCAGCTTATCGTAGGCACTGGTATTGTACTTGCCATAGATCTGGGCATAGCCGGTCAGGCCGCCCTTGACCTTCAGACGGTAAGCAAATTCCGGGATCTCCTTGTAATATTCCTCCGCAATGACCTTTCGTTCCGGTCTGGGGCCGACAATGCTCATGTCTCCCTTGAGAATGTTCAGCAGCTGGGGCAGCTCGTCCAGGCGGATGGCACGGATCACCTTGCCCACCTTGGTGATCCGGGGATCCTCCTCCGTGGCCAGCACCGCGCCGGCGTACTTTTCCGCGTCCACGATCATACTGCGGAATTTGAGAATGTCAAATTCCCGTCCCCATTGGGTCATCCGCTTCTGCCGGTAGAACACCGGGCCGCCGTCCTCAAGCTTGATGGCAGCGGCGATCACCAGCATAATGGGCGCCGCCGGAATCATGGCAATGCCGCACAGGAGAATATCCATTCCCCGTTTCGCTACCCGCTGAGCCGGGGTCAGGCCTGTCCCCTTCACCAGCAGCAGAGGCGTGTCAAAGAGGGTGTTATTTTTTGCGCCCCGGAGCATAATGTCCGTCAGCTTGGGGGCCACATAGGTGCGCACCCGGTAGCGATAGCAGAATTTCAGAATGTCGTTGCGCAGCTGGGCGGGAATGTCGTTGAGGATCACCGCGTCATACTTGGAGATCTCCCGACAGATCAGGTCATAGCCTTCCTCCGCGCTGATCAGACCGCTGATGCGGTACTTGTCCTTGCGGGTATCCATTTTGATTTTCAGCCCAACGCCCCGCTTGTTGCCATAGATCAGCAGCATGTTGTGGGGCGCGTAGAGCTTGTGATACAGCCCCGCGTACACCTGAACCAGGATCACCGCCACCACGATTTCCATGCCGTACAGCGCGAAAATAGGCACGGGGGAGAGCATGGAATTGGCAATCAGGCACAGCTGGAAATAGGTAATGAAATTTACCAGGAACAGGGCTATCACCTGTCCCAGCACCAGGTCAACCCGACTGAGATGGCCGAACATGGTGCACTCGGAGTTTTGGAAAAACACATAGGTCAGCACGGCATATACGCCCATCAGTACATACTTGCCCTTGTAGGCGAAATAGGAAAGCTCGTATCCCGTCATCCAGATCCAGTAGTACATGAGCGTCAGGATCAGCACCTCCAGCAGCGTTTCCGCCACCCGGAGGAAGCCCTTTGTATCCTCATATGCGCCGCGACTTAGTTTTCTCATAGTCGATGCACATCCTTTTTCGAATTATCTGGGTCATTTTATCATATTTGGGGGAAGAATGCAAGGCCGCGCCCCCAAATTCACAGCTTATGGAAAATCGGCTTCCGGTTTTCAAATGTACACACATATCCGAAAATATCCCCCAGGATGGCGCAGGCATCGCTGCAATACTGTCCAACCCGGTCGCACCGATGGGCGTCAGAGCCTACCGTGACGATCTCGCCTCCCAGCTCCTTGAATCGCCGGAAGAAATCCGCCGTGGGCAGGTACCCCACCCGGCGATCCACGCCGCTGGTGTTCATCTCCATGCCCTTGCCTTTGTCTGCCAGGGTGCGAAGGATCTCATCCAGAATCTCCCGATGAGCCTCATAGGAAAGGGGCCGGGGATTGGGGTTCGCCAGTGACTTGCTGATGAAGTTCAGATGGGCCAGCACGTCAAAATCATCGTTGCGCTGTACGCACACAAGGGTCTCCTCCAGATACCGCTTCTCCGCTTCCTCCATGGTCTTTCCCTTCCAGAAGGGCTCCAAATACACGTCCAGCCCATCCACGAAATGAACAGATCCCAGGACGAAATCATAGGGATAGGCCTTTGCGCTGGTTCTAAGGAAGTCCAGGTTCTCCCCGCTCATGCCCAGCTCCACACCCCGGCGGATCTTCAGCCCGGGCACCTCCAGCCGGTCATATTCCGCCCGGTATGCTTCCTCGGAAAATACCATGAACTGCTTCTCGATCAGAGGATCATAGTCCATGTGGTCGGTAAAACAAATTTCCTTCAGTCCTGCCGCCAGGGCCGCTTTTGCCAGCGCCTCCCCGGTATCATGACCGTCAAAGGAAACCCGGGAGTGCATATGGAAATCAAACATCTTTTTCTTCCTCCTGCCAGAATTGGCGAAATGCTGTAGGCAATGCCGCCTGTGTATCGATTTGCTGTGCTGTAAACCACCGAAATGTATCCGCCGGTTCCGCAACCTCCAGATAAATGCCCTTCATATTCCATTGAATATGGGTAAACACATGCTTTCTGTGAACCTCTTTGAAAAGCGCTCTGGGCCTCAGCCCCATTTTTTCCACCGTCTTCAGAGCTTCCCCGGTGTCCAGCTCCCCTGACACATTGGGAAACTGCCACAATCCTCCCAGCAGCCCCTTCTCCGGTCTTCTTTCCAGGGCATAGCTTCCGCCGCAGCTGAGAATAAACACCGTTCTGTCCTCCTGCCGCCGTTCCTTTTTGGGAGTCTTCACGGGCAGGGTCTCCGCCGTACCCTTCTGATAGCCCAGACAGAGGGAGGCGCATGGGCAGCTTTCACATGCCGGCATTCGATTGGGGCCGCACAGGGTAGCTCCCAGCTCCATCAGGGCCTGGGTAAAATCGCCCGCTTGCTTTGGATAAATCGCCGCCAGCGTGTCCCGCACCCGGGTTTTTACCCCAGGCAGATCAATGGGCTCCGGATCGTTTTGCAGCCGGGACATGACCCGCAACACATTGCCGTCCACCGCGGGTGTAGGCAAGTCATAGGCGATAGAGCAGATCGCTCCCGCCGTATATTCCCCGATTCCGGGCAGGGCCAGAACCTCCTCGTAGGTATGGGGAAAGCGTCCATGGTACTTTTCCAGGATCGCCTGGGCCGCCTTCTTCAGGTTCCGCACCCGGCTGTAATAGCCCAGACCCTCCCACAGCTTGCGAAGGACCTCGTCGTCACAATGGGCAAGGGCCTCCACCGTTGGAAGACTTTCCAAAAACCGGGCATAATATCCCCGTACCGCTTCCACCCGGGTCTGCTGGAGCATGATCTCAGACAGCCAAATGGGATAAGGCTCCCGGGTCTGCCGCCAGGGCAGCTCTCTGTGGCTTTCCTGATACCAGGGCAGCAGCAGCTCGGGCAGCGTTTCCATACCCGGGGTTTCTTCCATCGGCACTTTCCTTCCTTTCGACAGTTTCCCCTATTGTACAATAGGTTGGGTTTTTCTGTCAAGGCGTGGTTTTAAAAGGAGGTCTTTTATCATGGCGTCTTCCCTTCGTCTCCTGGTCGGCTTTTCCCTGTCAGCCGCTGTTTTCCTCCATACTCTCCCTGTCGGGACGTCCGCGGAGGAGGATGCCCAAGCTGTCAGCGGCATGGAATGCCTGACTGCCCAGGAGGGTACGGCAGATGTATCCAGGCTGTTTGACGGCAACACCTTGCAGCCCGTCACTCTGCCCGATTCCACAGAGCTGACCTTTTCCGATCCCCAGGGCTTTGGCTCCGCCTATTTGATTTTTGACACAGAATACGGCCCTTATACCGTTACCGATCCGGAAACAGGTCAAAGCCACACCTTTGGCGAGCAGGGCTTTCTCCATGCGTATCTGAACCTGACGGAAGAATTCGGCTATGTGCCCAAAGTCCTGGCTTTTTCCTTTCCCTCCGGCGATGCTCAGATAAACGAGCTGACCCTGTTTTCCCCGGGCCAGGTACCGGATACCGTTCAGAAATGGAACGCCCCCAAAGAGGGGGAAACCGATCTCATGCTCTTTTCCGCCCATGGGGATGACGAGCAGCTTTTCTTCGCCGGCCTCCTCCCCTGTTATGCCGGGGAGCGTGGGTATGAGGCCCTGGTGGTGTATCTGACCAACCATCGGAACCAGGGTACCCGCCGCTGCCACGAAATGCTGGACGGTCTGTGGGCGGTGGGCGTAACCACCTATCCGGTTTTCGGAGACTTCGGAGACTACTTCTGCCGCTCCAAAGAGCAGGCCCTGGCCATCCATGCCCGGAATGGGCAGTCAGAGGAGGCTATGCTGAGGTTTGTGGTGGAGCAGCTGCGCCGGTTCCATCCCCAGGTGGTGGTCGGCCACGACATAAACGGCGAATACGGTCACGGCCAGCACATGCTGTTCTCCTCCCTTCTGTGTCAGGGGATTGTCGCCTCAGAGGATCCCCAAATATATCCCGACCTTACCGAAACCTTCGGCGCCTGGCAGGTTCCCAAAGCCTATCTGCACCTGTGGGAAGAAAATCCCGTCACCCTGGACTTTGACCAGCCTCTCGCCCGTTTTGACGGTTTGACCGCCTTCCAGGCATCCATGCTGCTAGGCTTTCCCTGTCACAAAAGTCAGTCAGGGGGCGTCACAGGTCTGATTACCCGCTATGAAAGGGCTGGGGACATTCCCAAATACAGTCCCTGTCAATATGGGCTCTACCGCAGCACCATAGGCCCGGACACCCTGGGACAGGATCTTTTTGAGAACCTGACCTCCTACCGTCAGCAGCAGGCCATGGCCGCCTTTGCCAGAAACCAGGAGGCTTCTCTAGGAGCTTGTCAGACGGCCCGCACCCTTGCGGAAAACCGGCAGCACACCAAAGAGCAGCAGGAGGAAGCGGCTTTGATGCAGCGCAGGGCCGAAGCGATGGCCCGCCGGGAAGCCCGACGCCGCAGGAGAATCTGTCTGGCTGTTTTCACCGCAGCCTCCGTTTCCGGGCTTACGCTTTTGGTGTTAAAGCGGAGAAAGAAAAAATAAATGGAAAAACCGAAAAAAGGACTTGCTTTTTCTGGAAGACTGTGCTATTATATTTCAGCACGTTACAGAGCGTGTGTATGCGCCAGTAGCTCAGTTGGATAGAGTGACTGACTACGAATCAGTAGGTCGGGGGTTCGAGTCCCTTCTGGCGTACCACCTGATAAAGCGTCGAAAAGTAAGGTTTTACCTGCTTTCGACGCTTTATTGGTTTTTCTAAATAAAAACCGCCGCCTCGGTGGGAGAGTCGAAGCGGTGAGCAGCAGTCGCAGCCTTGGAGAGATTGTCTAAGGAATCTCTGAATAAATTGTCTGCGGCTGAACAGTGGATCTTTTGCCCCAATCGTGCAGTGTGAAAAATGGGA
>CAYMWT010000048.1:0-12217 GCA_964394055.1 uncultured Oscillospiraceae bacterium | reverse complement strand
GGATATAGCGGTCAATATGGGTGATCTCCAGGGACTCGCTGAAATAGTTGGTGGATTCATTCCGCTGCACCATGATGTAGGGAACCACCTGAGACATGGGAGGAATGGAATGGATCCGGCGTCCGTCGCTTCGGTCACCCCAGGTGGGATGGTATTCCCCCTGAGGGGCCATCCGGACGGCAAAGGTCACGAGGAAGGCACCGAGCAGGGCCAGAATGTCCGGCAGGAAGTAGAGCAGAATCTCCTGATCCATGTGGAGCAGAGCGCTCCGGCAGTAGTACAGCAGGAAGCACAGAGGAGCCGTAGCCACCAGAATAATGGGCAAGGCGGTGTGGGTGCGGTTGCCTGTGACCACCTCCCCATAAAGGGTGGCAAAGAAGATCAGGGCGATCCAGAACAGCCACAGCATAAGGCGGCTGCCTACAGAGCGCTGAAGGGCGAGGCCGCAGTACAGGGCAGCCATCCAGACAGGAACGGTGGTGCGGTAGAAACGCTCCTTACCGTCCAGGAGAACGATGAGCGCGAACAGCGCGGTGGCCGCAATGGGCAGAACGATTTGACTCCACACGGGAACAGGCCCACCGGATCCTTTCATACCGGCAAACCAAATGCGGGTCACTGCCGAAGCCACCAGGCACAGCGTCATCAGCCAGGTCAGCGCGTTTTTACGGCTGACATAAAAATGAGTTCTGTTTTTCATAACGGAAACAGTATACCAAACTTTTTTCCCCTTGACAAGAAAAATGAACAAATTTTAAATAAATTTTAAAGTGCGGACAGCCCGGCCTTCAAAGCGGCGATATGGTCGGGAGTGGTGCCGCAGCAGCCGCCCAGAATATCCGCGCCGTTTTCCTTACACGCCATCACAATGTCCCGGAAGGCCTCCGGTTCCATAGCGTATTCCGCCGTCCCCTGGTCGTTGATTACCGGAATTCCGGCGTTTGGCTTGCAGACCAGAGGGATTTTCACATACCGGCGCAGTCTGCTTACCAGGCCGGCGGTCATGTTGTCCGCCGCTACGCAGTTAAAGCCCACAGCGGCGGCTCCGGCCTGCTCCAGCTCCTTTAAAATGGGAGCCGCGTCGGCACCGGAAAACAGGGAGCCGTCGGCCTGCATGGTAAAGGTGTAGAGAACGGCTCCGGCGCCTTCCAGCTCGGCGGCGGTGAGAATGGCCTCCGCCTCCTGGGGATAGAGAAGGGTTTCCGCGGCCAGCAGATCCGCGCCTCCGTCGATCAGCCCCCGAATCTGGCGGCGGTAGTTTTCCACCAGCAGGTCGAAACTGTCCGGATCCCAGCTGTCGCAGAAGGTGGCCAGGGTGGTCAAATCCCCGGCGATGAGGCAGCCGGGGGCCGCTGACCGGGACAGGGCCACCAAAGCCTCGTTGATTTTCTCCGTCTGCTTCTCCAGCCCGACCGCCTTCAGGGCAATGGGCTGGGCCTGGAAGGTGGGCGCATAGACGATTTGGCTTCCGGCCCGGGCATAACCCCGCTGCAAGGCAACCAGCGGCTCGGGATGTTCCAGAATCCACTGCTCTGCACAGCAGCCTTTTGGCATTCCGGCGTTTCGTAGGTTGGAGCCGGTGGCTCCGTCCAGAAGACACAGTCCGTTTTTGACTTTTTCCTGAAAGGCTTCCCTGGTCAGCATAGCGTTACCTCATTTTCCCTGAATTTTCCTTAGGAACCTCTGAATAAATCGTCTGCGGCTGAGCAGCGAATCTTTTGGCCCAGCCGTGCAGTTTGAAAAGTGGAAAATACATCCAGTATTCCTCCACTTTCCAAACTTTCGTCTGAGCCAAAATCTTCTGCTGTCAGCTCTTGCCGATTTAATCAGAGCTTCCCTTATTATATTTCAGTTTCCCTGAGATTGCAAGAGGGTATACCAATTGACCTTTTGGGTAAAATCTGGTAAGATAGCAGAAATCCGAAAAGCAAAGGAGTATGGTTCATGAAAAAAACGGTTTTACGGGAATATGCACGGCTGATCGTCCGCAGCGGCGTCAATGTGCAGAAGGGCCAGGAGGTCATCATCTACGCGGATCTGGATCAGCCGGAGTTTGTGGCCATGGTGGTGGAGGAGGCCTATAAGGCCAAGGCCAGAAAGGTCACGGTGGAGTGGAACTACCAGCCTCTGAGAAAGCTCCATGTCCGCTACCAGAACGTGAAGACCCTGGGAGAGGTCACCGAGTGGCAGAAGGCCAAGCAGGAGCACCAGTGTCAGGTGCTGCCCGCCACCATTCACCTGGAATCCGCCGACCCCGACGGTTTGCGGGGCATCAATATGGAGAAGGTCAGCAAGGCCAATCAGCTGGCCTATCCCATCCTGAAGCCCTATCGGGATCGCCGGGACAACTGGGATCAGTGGTGCATTGCCGCGGTGCCCGGGGCCGCCTGGGCAAAGAAGGTCTTCCCGGGTATGCGCACCAGCGCCGCTATGGAAAAGCTGTGGGAGGCCATCCTTGATACCTCCCGGGTGGACGATGATCCAGTGAAGGCCTGGGAGGAGCATAACGCGGATCTGGCCCGGCGCTGTGACTATCTGAACAGCCTGAACATCCGCTCTCTTCACTATACCGCCGACAACGGCACCGACCTGACGGTGGGCATGATCAGCGAGGCGGAATGGAAGGGCGGCGGAGAGACCTCCCTTCAGGGCATTTTCTTCAATCCCAACATTCCCACAGAGGAATGCTTCATCTCTCCCAAGAAGGGAGAGGCAGAGGGCATCGTCTATGGTACCAAGCCCCTTTCCTACCGGGGCCAGCTGATTGAGGACTTCTATGTCCGCTTTGAAGGCGGCAAGGCCGTGGAGGTCGGTGCGAAAAAGGGCGAGGAGGTTTTGAAAACCATCATCGCCATGGATGAGGGCGCGGCCTACCTGGGAGAGTGTGCCCTGGTGCCCCAGAGAAGCCCCATCAGCGAAAGCGGCATCCTGTTCTATAACACCCTGTTTGACGAAAACGCCGCTTGCCATCTGGCTTTGGGCATGGGCTTTACCGGCGCCATCCGGGACTTTGAGAATAAGACCCTGGAAGAGTGTTGGGCTTTGGGCATTAACGATTCCATGATCCACGAGGACTTTATGATCGGCTGTGACAGCATGAGCATCGATGCCCTCTGCGCCGATGGGAAGACTGTCCCCATTTTCCGGGGAGGCAACTGGGCATTCTGATGAAAAAGACAGAAAAGGAAAAGCAGTACAGCGGGGAAATCTACGATCCCGGCGTGCCGGAAATCATGGAGGGCCAGCTGGCTCTGCTGGATACCCTTCGGGAATACAATGAAATCCCCCATGTGCAGCTCCAGCGCCGGGAGGAAAAGCTTCGCTCCATGTTCGCGGAGCTGGGCGAGAACTGCTACGTGGAATCTCCCTTCCATGCCAATTTCGCCGGAAAGCATGTGCATTTCGGAAAGAATATCTATGCCAATTTCAACCTGACCCTGGTGGATGACAGCCACATCTATGTGGGGGACTACACCATGATCGGCCCCAATGTGACCATAGCCACGGCGGGGCATCCCATCAATCCGGAGCTGCGGCAAAGGGGACTGCAATATGCCATCCCTGTCCATATCGGAAAGAATTGCTGGCTGGGAGCGGGTGTGGTGGTGCTGCCCGGTGTGACCATCGGAGACAATGTGGTCATCGGCGCGGGCAGCATTGTGACGCGGGATATTCCCTCGAATGTGGTGGCGGCGGGCAATCCCTGCCGGATCCTGCGGGAGGTTGGGGAGAAGGATCGGATGTACTATTTTAAGGATCGTCCCATGGATCCAACAATTTGGCAGGAATACGCAAAATAATAAAAAAAACACTTGCATTTTCCCACAGGCTGTGATATGATATCCGGGCGATTGAAGATTGCTGGGGCCATTGTGCCCTTTAACTGATAAGAAAGAGGTGAACGAAATGAAGGAAGGTATCCATCCCAAGTACGAACAGACTACGATCCGCTGTGCCTGCGGCAATGTCTTTACCACTGGTTCTACCAAGAAGGACATTCGTGTTGAAATCTGCTCCAAGTGCCACCCTTTCTATACCGGCAAGCAGAAGCTGGTTGACACCGGTGGACGTGTTGATCGGTTCAACAAGCGTTTTGGCCTGAAGTAAGACAAGCACAAAATCCGCACTACGGTCTCGTGGTGCGGATTTTCCTTTTTTATTTCCCATTTGACAGGAAAAAAGATTGTTCCCGCCACCAGGCTATGGTATACTATTGACAAAGACATAGGGATAGGGACAGATCCCATGAGAGGGAAACGGAGGACAAATGGAAGGAAATTTTGAAACCCATGCGCAGGAGCGGGCAGTGCTGGTGGGCCTGAACGCGGACTGCTTCACAAAAGAACAAACAGCCACCGACGAAACCCTGGAGGAGCTGGACGCTTTGCTGGAAACCGCCGGAGGCTTCTGCACCGGTAAGGTGCTGCAAAACCGGCATACCCCGGATTCCCATTCCTTTATCGGAGAGGGAAAGGCCATTGAGGTAAAAATGCTGGTGGAGGCCACTGCCTCTACCATGGTGATTTTTGACAACGAGCTGTCTCCCGGAAACATCCGGGCTTTGGAGGAGATCATCGGCGTACCGGTGATCGACCGCAGCGCGTTGATCCTGGACATCTTTGCCCAGCGGGCCAAGACCAAGGAGGGCAGACTTCAGGTGGAGCTGGCCCAGTACCAGTACCTGCTGCCCAGGCTCTCCGGCATGGGCACCAGCCTGTCCCGGCAGGGCGGCGGCATCGGTACCCGAGGCCCCGGTGAGACCAAGCTGGAATCCGATCGCCGTCATATCCGGGAGCGGATCAACCGCCTGGAAGAGGAATTGGAGCAGGTGCGGAAGGTGCGGAGCGTCCAGCGGGAGCGGCGGATGAAAAATTCCGTGCCGGTGGTGGCCATTGTGGGCTACACCAACGCCGGAAAGTCTACGCTTTTGAATCAGCTCACCGGTGCGGGAATCCCGGCCAACAACCGGCTGTTTGACACCCTGGACACCACCTCCCGGCTGCTGACGGTTTCCGACAACCTGGATGTGATTCTGTCCGACACCGTGGGCTTTATCGCAAAGCTGCCCCATCACTTGGTGGACGCCTTCCGGGCCACCCTGGAGGAGTTGGAATACGCGGATCTGCTGCTGCATGTCATTGACGCCTCCGACGAAAACCGGGAGGAGCATATAGAAGTGGTGGAAAAGCTGATTGCCAAGCTGGCCAAACCCGGAACCCCGGTTTTGCAGTGCTACAATAAGGCGGATCTGGTTACCCCGGAGGACATCCCTGTGGGAGAAAACGTGGTGGCGATCTCCGCCAAGTCCGGAAAAAATATGGACGGCCTCCTGGCTGCTATTGAAAAGGGACTGGGCCATGCCCGGCATCATATTATGCTGCGGCTGCCCTATGCCCAGGGCGGCCTGGTGGAGACCCTCCACGACGGAGCGAAGATCCTGAAGGTGGACTACACCGGCGAGGGCATCGAGGTGGAGACCATTGTGGATGATATTTTGTACGGAAGAGTGAGAGATTATATCGTAGGGGAGTGGTAGACCCTTGGAGGAATATCTGGTTCCCACACACTTTGGTGAGGACGAGTTTGTGGAAAAGAAATCCCGGTTTATCGGCAGGATCTGGCCGGTGGAAGGGGAGGAAGAGGCCCTGGCGAAAATCCAGGAGATGAAGAAAAAGCACTACGACGCCACCCACAACTGTTGGGCCTATATCATCCGGGACGGAGCCGTCCGGTTCTCTGATGACGGAGAACCGGGAGGCACCGCGGGAATGCCTATGTTGCAGGTTTTGCAGCGGGAGGGCCTGAATAACGTGGTGTGCGTGGTGACCCGGTACTTTGGGGGGATCCTCCTGGGAGCCGGCGGCCTGGTGCGTGCCTATACCAGGGGGGCAAAGATCGCCGTGGATGCCGCGGGAAAATCCGTGAAGCGGGTGTGGACGGCCCTGTATCTGCCCTGTCCTTATCCCTACTTTGAGCGGGTGAAGCTGGAAATCGGAAACTTCGGCGGCATCATCCGACAGACGGATTTCGGGGCAGAGGTGGAGTTGGAGCTTCTGTTCCCGGAGAGCCGAACCCAGGCCTTCCTGGAACGGCTTACCGATATGACGGCGGGTACGGTGGAGGCTATGGAGCTGGGACAGGAATACCGGGCGTTTCCGGTGGAAGCAAAAGAAGCTGTAACGACCTGAGAAGGGAGAAGGATCTCTATGACAGTGCGGGAAGAATTGGAGCGGCAGGAGCATCGACGGTTGAATCCCAATGCGTCCTTTGCGGACAGAAGCAGAGGCCGTCCCCGGCAGGAGCCGGAACGGGAGGGAGATGTGCGCACCTGCTACCAGCGGGACATTGACCGGATCGTCCACAGCAAGGCCTTCCGGCGGCTGATGCACAAGACCCAGGTCTTTCTCCGCCCGGAGGGAGACCACTACCGCACCCGGATGACCCACACCCTGGAGGTGGCCCGGATTGCCAGCACCATTTCCCGGGCCCTGGCCCTGAATGAGGATCTGGCGGAGGCCATTGCCATGGGCCATGACCTGGGCCATACCCCCTTTGGTCACGCGGGAGAGGCGGCGCTGACGGAATGTTTGGGCAAGCCCTTCTGTCACAATGAACAGAGCCTGCGGGTGGTGGACTACCTGGAAAAGGACGGTCAGGGGCTGAACCTGACCCATGAGGTGCGCAACGGCATCCTCTGCCATACAGGGGATCCCTGGCCCAACACCCTGGAGGGGATCATTGTCCGCCGGTCTGACCAGATCGCCTATGTGAACCACGACATTGACGACGCTATTCGGGCGGGGATCCTGACAAACGATGACATACCCCCGGAGATTTCCGACGTTCTGGGCCATGACCACAGCAGCCGGATCAACACCCTGGTGACGGATATTATCAAAGCCTCCACCCAGGCGGACACGGTGTGCCTGACCCCGGAAGTGGAAAAGGCCCTGAAGGATTTGCGGACATTCATGTTCGAACGGGTCTATCGCAACCCGGTCGCCAAGGGAGAGGAGGGCAAGGCAAAGGAAATGCTGAGCCGTCTCTTTGATTATTATGTCAACCACCCGGAGGCTCTGCCGGATGACTTCCAGCCCCAGCTGTCCTTTGACGGCATGGAGCGGACGGTGTGCGACTACATTGCCGGTATGACGGACAACTATGCCGTGGATAAATATACGGAGATTTTCATTCCTACGGGCTGGCAAGTTCGTGGATAATGTGATATAATATCTTTTTGAACTCCGGGAAAAAGAACTGTCAGGAAAGGAGCTGGTTTTATGGCATTTCCTCCCGCGTTTCTGGATGAACTGACGGCGCGAAACCCCATTGAGGATGTGGTCGGTCAGTATGTGACCCTGCGCCGTTCCGGCTCCAACCTGTTTGGCCTGTGCCCCTTCCATGGGGAGAAGACTGCGTCCTTTTCCGTTTCTCCGGATAAGGGAATCTATTACTGCTTCGGCTGCCACAAGGGCGGCGGCGTTATCAACTTCCAGATGGAAATTGAAGGCCTGAGCTACCCGGACGCCGTCCGTGCCCTGGCCAAGCGGGCTGGGATGGAGGTGCCGGAGGACGAGCAGTATCAGAGCCGCTACCGTCAGCAGGAGCGGCTGTGGGCGCTCCACAAGGAGGCCGCCCGGTTTTTCCACAGTCAGCTTTACGCGCCCGGGGGAAAGGCGGCCCTGGAATATGCCTTGAACCGAGGCATGTCGAAAGGAACCTTGACCAAATTTGGCATTGGCTACGCCCCTGACAGCTGGACAGGCCTGGTGGATGCCCTTCGGGAGAAGGGCTATACCGACCAGGAGCTGCGGGATTCGGGACTGGTGACCGTTTCCCGGAAGAACGGGAATCTGTTCGACCGGTTCCGTGACCGGCTCATGTTCCCCATAATTGACGTCCGGGGAAATGTGATCGGCTTTGGCGGTAGGATCATGAGTAGTCAGGATCCCAACGCCGCCAAATACTTAAACTCCCCGGAAACCCTGATTTTCAACAAGCGGAAGAACCTGTTTGCCCTGAATCTTGCCAAGAAAAGCAAGCTTGGGTATCTGATCCTGGTGGAAGGGTATATGGATGCTATCGCCCTGCACCAGTATGGCTTTGACTGCGCGGTGGCCTCTCTGGGTACCGCCCTGACAGAGGACGGAGCAACCCTGCTCAGCCGGTACACCGACCAGGTGGTGCTGATTTACGATGGAGATGCCGCCGGACAGAACGCAACCCAGCGGGCCATCCCCATTCTGGAAAAGGCAGGCTTGCAGGTGAAGGTGCTGAAAATGCGGGACGCCAAGGATCCGGACGAATTCCTGAAAAAGTTTGGCGCTGACCGGTTTAAGCTTCTGCTGGAGGAATCCTCCAACCGGGTGGAATACCAGCTCAACGCCATATTTAAGAAATACGATCTGAAGGACGACGACCAGAAGGTCAAGTATTTGCAGGAATCCGCGGAGCTGATCTGCACCCTGGGCAGCGCTGTCCAGCGGGAGGTCTACAGCGGACGAGTGGCGGAGACAGCCAAGATCAGCCTGGACGCCATGAAGCTGGAAGTGGAGCGGGCAAGAAAGCGCCGCCTGGCAAAAGAAAAGAAGCAGCAGGAAAAAATCGACCTGTCCCCGGCCCGGAATTTGCAGCCAAAGAGCCGAACCATCCGCTACGACAATATGAAGTCTGCCATGGCGGAGGAAATGGTGCTTGCCATGTGCTTACAGGAGCCTGCTCTTCTGAGCCAGGCAGGGGATTTGAGAGAGGAGATGTTCTCCTCACCGTTGCTGGGGAAGGTGTTCGCCCAGCTGGCCCAGCGGGAGAAGCAGGGCCTGGAGGTCAGCATCGGCGGTCTGACGGATCTGACGCCGGAGGAGATGTCCCACATTGCGGGCATTGCCCAGCGGCAGACCGGGCCGGTAAACGAGGAGGCCTTCCGGGACTGCGTCCGCACCATTGGCCGGGAATATCAGGCGGGGAAGGTGTCCACAGAGGATGACCTTTTGGCCCTGCGAAATAAAATGAAGGAAAGAAAAGGAATCAAGCAATGACCGACGTACTGGACAAGCAGCAGGAAGTGCCCATCAGCAGCGGGGAGGAGGATATGCGCCAATTTCTCCGGGAATTGCAGGAGTATCCCCGTCTGACCCCGGAGGAGGAACAGGCCCTGGCACAGCGCTGCGCCCAGGGAGATGAGGAAGCCGTCCGGAAGATGGTAAGCTCCAACCTGCGGCTGGTGGTGTCCATTGCAAGAGAATACGCTGGCCGGGGCGTGCCCCTGCTGGATCTGATCCAGGAGGGGAGCATCGGCCTGATTGCCGCTGCCCGGAAGTTTGACTACACCCGGGATCTGCGGTTTTCCACCTATGCCACGAAATGGATCCGCAAATGCGTCTCTCAGTGCGTACTGGAGCATGGCAGCTCCATCCGGGTGCCCACCCATACGGCGGAGCGGATGCGCAAGGTGGCCGCTGTCCGGTCGGCCCTGACCCAGGAAACCGGGGAGGAACCCACACCGGAGGCCATTGCGGAAAAAAGCGGGATTCCGGAAAGCAAGGTTCGGGAGCTGATCCAGCTGACCCCGGAGGTCAGCTCTCTGGATATCCCCACAGGAGAAGGGGAGGACGGGACGCTGTACACCCTGCTGGAAGACCGGCAGGCCCTTCAGCCCTACGGCGCTCTGGTGCGTCAGGAACTGGAGGATTCCATGGAGAAGATGATGGACGCCCTGACCCCGCGTCAGCGGGAGATCTTGTGGCTCCACTTCGGCATGGCGGACGGAACCTGCTACTCCCTGGAGGAGATCGGGAAGAAGCTGGGAATTTCCAAGGAGCGTGTCCGGCAAATCGAACGGCAGGCCATGGATAAGCTGCAAAAAATGGGCCGAAGCCTGGGAATGGAGGAGTTTCTCAATGAATGAATGGGATTTTTCCCTGGAGGAAAGCCCCTGGGAGGGGCTGATAAAAGGAAGAAAACCCGGGGAGCGGATTTCCGCTGCCGCCCTTCTCACGGTCATGGAGGGGGAGCCGGAGGAAGCGTTGGAGGACGCCTTCCTGGATCTGGAGGAGCAGGGGCTGCTGCTGGATGTTTCTGACCTTCCCGGCCCCGGGAAGGGAGAGGCCGCTGTGAGATTGCGCCAGGAGAAACAGTTCGTCAAGGGAGGCAGCCGTCTTACAGAGCTGGAACCGGAGGATCCTCTCCGGCGGTTCCTGGAGGAGGTGGCGGCCACCCCTGCCTTTGGGGATGAATTGCTTTTGGCGGAGGACTGCGCCAGAGGCGACGAGCAGGCCCGGCAGCAGCTGGCCGGGCTGGGCCTAAGCCGGGTGATCTCCCTTGCGGAGGAGCTGGCCGGAAAGGGCGTGCTGCTTCTGGATCTGATCCAGGAGGGAAGCCTGGGCCTGTGGCAGGGCCTGTGCGGCTATGAGGGCGGCGACTATCCTGCCAGACGGGACTACTGGATCGCCTTTGCCATGGAGAAGGCCCTGCTGATCCAGGCCCGGGAGAACGGCATGGGTGAGCGGATGCGCCGATCCCTGGAGGATTACCGGGCTGTGGATGAGCGGCTCCTGGGAGAGCTGGGCAGAAATCCCACCCTGGAAGAGATCGCGGACAGCCTACACATGACCCTGGAAGAGACGGAGGTCCTTCAGAAAATGCTGGAGGATGCCCGTATGCTGGCCCGGGCCAAGCGTCAGCCGGAGCCGGAGGAAGAAAAAGAAGCAGAGGAGCAGGCGGTAGAGGATACGGCTGCCTTCCAGATGCGTCAGCGGATTCTGGATCTGCTGTCCGGCCTGAGTGAAAAGGACAGCAAGCTTCTGACCCTGCGCTACGGCCTGGAAGGGGGAAAGCCCCTGTCTCCCGAGGAAGCGGGCAGACGGCTGGGGCTGACACCCAACGAGGTGGTGGCCCGGGAGGCCGCCGCGCTGGCAAAGCTGAGAAACCAATAAACGCTGGAAACAGAAGGAGAATGGACATATGACAAAGAGAATTTCCGTAGCCATTGACGGCCCGGCCGGTGCGGGCAAAAGCACCCTGGCCCGGCAGCTTGCCAGGGAGCTGGGCTATCGTTATGTGGACACCGGGGCGATCTACCGGACGGTTGCCTATTTCTTTGACCTGTGGGGGGTGTCGCCCAAGGACATCGACGGCATAAAGCGCTACATCGACGAGCTGACCATCAAAATCGAATACGATGAAGAGGGCCTTCAGCACATGATCATGAACGGCATGGACGTGACCGGAGATATTCGCACCCAGGAGATCTCCCAGAAGGCCAGCTTGATTTCCGCTCACGCAATCGTCCGGGAGATGCTGCTGGACATGCAACGCCAGGTGGCGGAGGAGTATGACGTGGTCATGGACGGCCGGGATATCGGTACGGTGGTGCTGCCCAAGGCCACGGTGAAGATCTTCCTCACCGCCTCTCCTGAGGTTCGGGCCAACCGCCGCACCAAGGAGCTTCAGGAAAAGGGCCAGAAGGCGAACTTTGAGCAGATCCTCAAGGAGATCCAGCAGCGGGACTATCAGGATACCCACCGGGAGGTGGCCCCCCTGAAGATGGCCCGAGACTCGGTGAAGCTGGATACGTCTGAGCTGAACATCGCCCAGACCCTGGCAGCCATGAAGGAGATCGTGGCGGAGAAGGTGAAGTAAGTGGGCATTCATATCGCAAAAAGCGCCGGGTTCTGCTTCGGCGTCAACCGGGCGGTGGAAATGGTGGAGCAGGCGGCGGCCCAGGGAAAGAAGGTCGTCACCCTGGGGCCTATCATCCATAACCACCATGTGGTGGACAGGTTCCGGGAGCTGGGAGTTCATGTGATCGATACCCCGGAGGAGGCCCAGCCCGGAGATACGGTGATCATCCGTTCCCATGGGGTGGGCCGGGAGATCTACCAGAGACTGGAAAGCCGAGGCGTGGAGGTCATCGACGCCACCTGCCCCTTTGTCAAGCGGATCCATGGCATTGTGAGCAGCGCGGAGGCGGAGGGACGGCTCCCGGTGATCATCGGCACCGCATCTCATCCGGAGGTGCAGGGAATCGCGGGCTGGTGTGAGCATTCCATGGTTTTTGAGTCCCGGGAGGCCCTGGAAACCTGGGCACGATCCCAGGAAAATCTTGAGAATTTGTCAATTTGCATAGTTTCACAGACTACTTCTACGGAATCTTTGTGGAAATCGTGCGCCCAATTTGCAAAAAAAGAGTTTACTAACTTGCAAATTTTTGATACAATAT
>CAYMWT010000047.1:0-12511 GCA_964394055.1 uncultured Oscillospiraceae bacterium | reverse complement strand
GGCTGGGGCAAAAGATTCGCTGCTCAGCCGCAGAAGATTTATTCAGAGGTTCCTAAGGTTTACGCAGATAAAATGGGCGATGTCACACAGACACCGCCCGTTTTGTCACTGCACTTCCACCACCCGGATATCCTCCAGAGAATATTCCGACTGGGTCATGACGATATCCGCAATCACCGCCACGTCCTCCTGCTGCAAGCCGCCCTCCGGAGAGGCCACCGCCACCGAGATCCCCTCTCCGGACATGTAGGCGACGCAGTCTGTGTAGCCCTTGGCAATGACCAGGCTTTCGATCTGGGCCTCGCTCAGCGCCGTCTGGACGATCCGCTCCAGCTCCATGGAGGATTCCGCGTCCTTGGTTCCCTGCTCCTCGCC
Source organism: uncultured Oscillospiraceae bacterium (assembly GCA_964394055.1). GTDB lineage: Bacteria > Bacillota > Clostridia > Oscillospirales > Oscillospiraceae > Faecousia. Next base: position 12,136 of record CAYMWT010000047.1, on the reverse strand, counting down.
CTCATAGGCCATGGCCTCCTGAAGCAGGTTCACCGCGTTGTCCCTCGCCTGCTGACGGGACAGCCGCACTGCCGCGAAATAATCCGTTGCCGTGGTGGCTACGTCCTCCCCGGCGGAGATGGCCGCCATATCTTCGCTGAGCATTAAGGTATCGTCGGACATAACCTTTTCCGTGTCCAGGGTATCCACCAGGGTCTGCGCCGCTTTGTCCTCTGTGTACAGCCAGTTCACATAGATCCCGGCGCAGACCGTGACCAGAATCGCAGCGGCAACCATGTTCTTTTTCCAAACCTTCATAAAAATGCCTCCATTCATTTCATTTTCAAAACCGTGATTTTATCGGTGGTAAGTCCCGTGGCATTGGCTACCGCTTCCACAATGGCAAGCTTCACTCTGGCGTTGTCTCCGCCCTGACACAGCACCACGGCTCCTTGGTAGGCAGGCGGGTTGATCTGCCGGATCAGCCCCGTTTCCTCTCTGGCACTGTTGGTGACCAGGATCGTAGTCTGTCTGCGTTCCATGGTAGTTTCCCCTGAGCTTCTGTCTTCATCCGTCTGGTACAGGGTTTCGCTGCCCTCCGCCTGGGTCAGCAGCACCTCCACCTTCCCGGCTCCTTCGATTTTGCTGAGAAGCGTGGACAGGGACTGCTGTAGGCTTGGCTCTAAAACCACCGCCGTCTGGGTGCTCTGGGGGGTCTGGGGCTTCTTCTCCGGTAACGCCATGAGAAAAACTCCCGCCAAAATGACCACCAGAATATATTTATACTTTTTCAGGCCTTCCAGCCCTTTGCTTTTGACGCCTACCCAGTCCATAGCTGATTCTCCTTCGGAATCCCCAAGTCCTTTTCGATCACATTGGTAAGTTCACTTCGCGCATAGGGCGAAACCGCCCCGGACAGAATCACCCCCACCGGCACCGGAATGGTATCCTCACCCAATAGCACCTCCGCCGTAAGGCTCATCCCCAGTGCTGCGGCTTTGTCCAAGATATATGCTTCCGTTTCGGACTTTATGATATCCTCCATAGCCTCCCTTGTGATTTTCTCACCCTGGGATGCCATATCCGCTCCCTCCTGAAGGTTCGGAAGCAGTTCCGTGGGAAGCTGATCCAGCTTCAGTCCCACAATGGGCCGCAGCACCGTAAAGGCCAGCACCAGACCGCATACCATACGGATCAGCTCCCCTGTGCCGTTTTTCTTCACCAGCCCTGCCACGATCCCGCAAATCAGGGCCGCCACTGTCACGGAGATCACATATTGCTTCAGGCTCTCCATCATCCCACCCCCTTCAGGAAGCACACCGTGCTGATGAGCAGCAGCAGACAGACTGCCCCGGTCATAGCCAGCACCAGACCCATGGCAGAGGAGAAGTCCTCGATCAGCCCTGTCATCCGTTTGGAGCCGAAGACGCCGCAAACCGCGGCTGAGGCCTTTAAAATCATGTACTGAATCCAGATCCGGGAAAATGGCCCCAGGAAAACGGCAAGGATTGCCAGAATCCCATAGATTCCCGCCGCGTTTCTGGCAAGACCCGCGCTGACCAGCACCGCCTCGGAGGCATCGGCAAGGATTCCGCCAACCACCGGAACCAGGTTGGATATGGTAAACTTGGTGGCTTTCAGAGCCACCGCATCCGTGGTTCCGCTGACCACGCCGGTGATGCTCATATAGGTCATAAATACGGTAAGGACGGTTTTCAGGCACCAGCCTACGACGGATTTGATCAGATCCCGCATCTTTTTCAGCACGTCCTCCTCCAGGGCGCTGTTTGCCGTGGCCAGAGCCAGAAACAGATACACCATGGGAAGCAGCAGTCCTGTGATCAGGCTGCTCACCGCCACATCCACGGCCACGGTTCCCGCGTACAGCGCTGCTGAGGCGGTGACCCCTCCCTGGGCCGCCATTGCGGCAGTGAGGACGGGAAACAGGAGCTTTCCGTATTCGCTCATATTCCGCACTGTCTCCGCTCCCAGCGTCAGCATGGAATTGGTGCTGAACAGCAGAATGGTGGCCACGGCTACGGTACCGGCCAGCTCTGCCATGGCCGATACGTTTCCGGAGCAGGTGCGAAGGAGGGATACCATCATCACCGCGGCAATCAGGGAGAGGCTCACCCGGATGCCCTCCCGCAGATCCGGGTGAAGATCGCTTACAATATTTTTGCACAGCTCCCACAGCCCGGCGCCGAAGGAATCCGTAGCCTCCGGCATCTGCTTCTCCCCAGCCTCCGGCACCTGAGGCGCCGTGAACTGGGCAGCACAGACCGGCACGGCCATGGAAACCAGCAGTGCAAGGATCACGGGCATCCATAGTATTCTCCTCATAGTTCCCCCAGAATCTCCTGTATCAGGCTCAGCAGCGAACGGAAAATGGGAATGGACAGATAAAGTATGGCAGCGCTTCCCAGCATTTGCAGCAGCTTTCCCAGGGAGCCGTTTCCCGCGTCCGCGCAAAGCATTCCCCCGATCTCCGACACCAGGGCAATCCCCACTGCCTTCATGAGGATTTCCAGAGTTTCCCCGGCAACCTCTCCCAGCTGTCCCAGCTCCTCCATCAATTCCAGCACCGGTTTTAAATAGGAAAGGGCCACCACCCCAACCAGGCAGCAGGCCGCCATGCTGAGAAGCACCGAAATATCCTTCTCCCGCTTTCCCACAGCCAGTGCCAGAATCACCGTCAGCAGTACCCCTGCCACGGCCTTCCAAAACGTCCCCATCAGAACTGGAACAGGGTCTTTACCAGGTCGAACAGATCCGCGATTTTCTGGGCCAGCATCATCAGCACCACCACAAGCCCCGCCAGGCTGGTCATGGTGGCCTGTTCCTCCCGGCCGGAACGGGACAGCACCTGGTTGAGGATGGAGACAATAATGCCAATGGCCGCGATTTTAAAAATCAGATCAATTTCCATATTCACGCAAACAAAATGGCCAGGGCCACGCCGGCGCAAAGCCCCAGGGTTTGATAGTTTCTCAGGCGGATATCCTTGTTCTGATTCAGCTGGGACAGCTCCTCCTCACAGGCAGCGGACAGGGCCTCCAATCCCCGGAGTTGACCGCTCAAGTCAAAGCGGCCCAGGGAACGTCCCAGACGGATCAGCAGTCTTCGAAGGCTGACAGGCAGATTTTCCCGGGTGCTCTTGATGGCCCAGGCCATGCAGTCCCCGGGATCCGGAAGGGTTCTGCTGTCCAGCTCCCGGGCCAGGATGAAGAAGATCTGCCGCAGCACGCCTCCCATCTCCTTGCCCGTCTGACGGCAAAGCTCCGGCAAGGGCGTCAGACGGTATTTCAGTTCGCTTTCCATAAACTGCAGCCCCCGGTGAAGCTGCCGCAGGAGCTGCACCTCCCGACGGTGGGCCGCCGCCATGGCAAATCCAAAGCCTCCACAGCCCACGATCACCAAAACCGCCCCGATCCATTTGTAACTCATAGCGTCATCCTTTCCACAGTGTAGGACTTGTCCCTATGTAAAACCAAAAACGTGTCGAACACAGAATGATCAAGCAGCGCTGCATAGATCCGGCGTCTTCGGATGTCCTGTAAAGAACAGGCATGGGCCGTGGCCAGGAGGCTGACACCGCAGTTTGCCGCCTGAAGCAGGGCCTGACAGTCCCTTTCCTCGGTGATCTCGTCCACCCCAATGACACCAGGCCCCATGGTTCTCAGCACCGTTAAAATTCCCTCCGCTTTTGGGCAGCCTGTCAGCACGTCCAACCGCTTTCCCCTGGAAAAGCCCGGAGGGAACAGCTCTCCCCGCTCGTCCACCACACAGGTCTGCACCTGCTCTCCCCTTTTGCGGATCAAGTCCCGCAGCAGGGTGGTTTTCCCCCAGCCAGGTGCTCCCAAAATCAGGACAGAGCCCTGGATGCTCTTCGCCCTCTCCGCAACCCCGGGGAAATCTCTCGCCACACGGATGCACAGAGAGCTTGGTTCCCGGATCCCCGCAAAGGAACCGTTCCGGCATACCGCCTCCCCGCAGATCCCGATTCGATGGCCCCCGGGTGCGGTGAGATATCCCTGGGATACGGTGGAAGCCGCCCAAGGCGAATACCGGCTGGCGGCATTGACCACGAAGCTCAGCTCCTCCCGGGTCACATTTCCCGATAACCATTTGCTTTCCTTTCCCAGCACCAGCTCCGGCGGCCCGCCGATCCGCAGCCGCAGCTCCTCCAGGGATTCCCTTCCCAGGCTGTCCACGTCCTGCCGGATCCTTTGGGGCAGAATGGAAAGAAGCTCCTTCCAGGCACACATCATTTGCATCACTCCTGGCTAAGACTATGCGTCCTCCGTCACCGGTATGCAAAAGAAAAAGCCGGACGTGAAATACGTCCGGCCATGCCGAAAATCAGCGTTTATTCTTTTTATAGATCACATTCAGGCCCTTCAGCAGCAAATTCTTGTCCAGAATGATGTCCCGTTTGCACAGAGGCGTAATAAACTGGGCCATTCCGCCGGTGGCGATCAGGGTGCATTGATGTCCCAGCTCTTCCTCCATCCGCTCCACCAGTCCATCGATCATGGCAGCCGTGCCGTACATCATGCCGCTTCGCATACAGTCCACGGTATTTTTGCCGATGACCTGCTTGGGATTGTCCAGGCTGATACCGGGAAGCTGAGCCGCCCGGCTGGTCAGGGCGTCCAGAGACACCCGAATGCCCGGGAAAATCACGCCGCCCAGATATTTGTTTTCCGGCTCCACCACCTCCATGGTGGTGGCGGTTCCCAGATCCATCAGGATCAGAGGCGCCCGATACTCCGCCAAGGCCGCCACCGCAATGACGATCCGGTCACTGCCCACCTGGCTGGGCACATCCATCTGGATGTTCAGCCCGGTTTTCAGGCCGGGGCCAACCACCATGGGCTGCTTTCCGATCACCTTCCATACGCCGGTACGAACGGAGTTGAACACCGGGGGCACCACAGAGGAAATGATGCAGTCGTCAATGTCCGAAACCTGGACACCATAGGCCTCCATCATATTCTTGATCTCCACGCCGTATTGGTCGGAGGTGCGGCTGTAGTCCGTGGCGATCCGGGCCTTGAACTTCAGGTCGTCTCCCTGAAAGCAACCGATGACCAAATTTGTATTTCCGATATCAATGGCAAGTAACATATTTTCTCCTTAACGTGTCCGCAGTCGCTCCATCAAATGGAGCAGCGCCTTTCCGATCACCGTCACCAGAATTGCCGCCGCAATGGCCTCGGGTATACCGGAGGCAGTCACCGTGCCCATGACCAGGCCGAACACGGCAGTAATGGCTACGTTTTTCGCCTGGGCGTACTGCTGGGCCAGCAATACATAGATGCTGCCCATAACCAGCAAGGTATGACAGATGGTACTGACCGCCGCCGTCACCGGAAGGGCAATGTAGTCCTGCTTTGTGATTTTCTTCATCAGCCGCCACAGCCAGCCTGCAATCACGCCCAGCAAAATCCGGCAGCCCAAGGCGATCCACAGGCTTTTCAGCACCCCAGGCAATCCCTCCGTGGTCATAAAGGGAGAGAAGGCAAAGGACAGCAGTCCCGGTGTCGTGGTATTGGCCCAGATGGAGCACAATCCAAACACAGCCCCCAGAATTCCGCCCGCAGCGGGGCCGAGGAGCACAGCGCCCAGGATCACCGGGATATGCATGGTGGTGGCCTTGATCACAGGCAGGGGAATGAATCCGATGCCGGTCATGCCCATGACCAGAAGCAGTCCGCAGAGCATGGCAAGGGTCGCCATGTACCGGGTGTTCATACCAGTTTTTTTCATATTCAATTACCTCCTGCTGCCGTTCCTCCTGAAGCGAGGATACAGCGCATTTTTCAGAGCTTTCACTCCGGTGAGATTATAGCAGGTTATGCAGGAAATTGCAAGAAAAAACATGCGCATGTTCCGTGCGCATAACCCGCTTTTTTTCGGGGCATCCCTACTTTACACCGCAGGAAAAAACGACTATAATAGAACCACAAACAATGGGAGGAAACCATATGCTGAAAGGAAAAACCGTTCTCTTGGGCGTTACCGGGGGCATTGCCGCCTACAAGGCCGCCGCGCTGGCCTCGGCCCTGGTAAAGCAGCACGCCGCCGTGGAAGTGGTCATGACCCAAAACGCCACCCAGTTTATTACCCCGCTGACCTTCGAGCAGCTCACCGGTCGAAAAGCCCTGGTTGACACCTTTGACCGGAACTTCGTCCATCAGGTGGAGCACATCGCTCTGGCCGACCGGACAGACCTGGTGATCATTGCCCCGGCCACCGCCAACGTCTGCGCAAAGCTGGCCCACGGTCTGGCGGACGACATGCTCACCACCACCGTGCTGGCCTGCACCTGTCCCAAGCTCATCGCCCCTGCCATGAATACCCACATGTACGAAAACCCGGTGACTCAGGACAACCTTGCCACCCTTCGCCATTACGGCTGGGAGGTCATTGCGCCTGCCAGCGGGCGGCTTGCCTGCGGCGCTGTGGGAAAGGGGAAGCTTCCCGAGCCGGAGGAGCTGCTTCAATATATTCTCAAGCACCTGGCCTTCCCCAAGGATCTGGCCGGAAAGAAGGTGCTGGTCACCGCCGGGCCTACCCAGGAATCCATTGACCCCGTCCGGTATCTGACCAACCATTCCACAGGAAAAATGGGCTATGCTCTGGCGAAAATGGCCATGCTGAGAGGCGCGGACGTAACACTGGTCTCCGGCCCCACTGCCATCGCTCCACCGCCCTTTGTTACCCTGGTGCCTGTCACCTCCGCTCAGGATATGTTTGAGGCCGTAGCCGCCCACTTCGCGGAAGCGGACTTTGTATTCAAGGCAGCCGCTGTGGCGGATTATACCCCAGCGGATTATTCTGACCAGAAGGTAAAGAAAAAGGATGGCGACCTGTCCATTCCCCTGAAACGCACCCAGGATATCCTCGCCTATCTGGGCCAGCAGAAACGGGATGACCAGATCATCTGCGGCTTCTCCATGGAGACCCAGGACATGGTAAAAAACAGCCGGGAAAAGCTGCAAAAAAAGCATCTGGACATGATCTGCGCCAACAACCTGAAGGTTGCCGGGGCCGGCTTCGGGGTGGACACCAATATCATTACCATCATCACCCAGTCCGATACCCTGGAGCTGCCCATTATGACCAAGGAAGCCGCTGCAAATACGATTCTGGATCAGGCGCTTCACCTGTCCCAGGCAAAATAAACAATCAGGGAGCATTCCCTGGAAGATATGGAGGAAAACCCAATGCAGTCCTTTGAATTCTACACCCCGACCCACATTGTTTTCGGCGCCGGTACCGAAGCCCAGGCAGGTAGCCTTGCCGCCGCCCAGGGCGCGAAGCATGTCCTGGTGGTCTACGGCGGAAAAAGCGCCAGGAATAGCGGCCTCATTGACCGGGTGACCAGGTCTCTGGAGGATGCCGGCATTGCCTGGGAAACACTGGGCGGTGTTCAGCCCAACCCCAGATTGTCTCTGGTGCGAAAGGGCATTGAACTTGTCCGTGAAAAAAACATCGACCTGCTGCTGGCCGTGGGCGGCGGCAGCGTCATTGACACTGCCAAGGCCATTGCCGATGGCGCGGCCAATCCCCAGTATGATGTCTGGAACGACATCTGGCTGAAGAAGGTCACCATTTCCGCCGCTCTGCCTGTGGGGGCGGTGCTGACCATTCCCGCCGCGGGCAGCGAAACCAGCGACAGCGCTGTCATCACCAACGACGAGACCAAGGAAAAGAGAGGCGTCAACTCTCCCTTCCATCGGCCCAAATTCGCCATTCTGAACCCGGAGCTGACCTATACCCTGCCTCCCTTCCAGCTGACCTGCGGCATTGTGGACATTATGATGCACACTCTGGAACGGTATTTTAATCCCATCACCACCAATGAGCTGTCCGATGAATTCGCGGAAGGCTTACTGCGCACCACCATCCGCAACGGCCGCCGGGCTGTGGCCCATCCCGGGGACTACCAGGCTATGAGCGAGCTTATGTGGTGCGGCAGCCGCTCCCACAACGGCTTGACGGGTCTGGGCGGAAAGATGGACTTTGCCACCCATCAGCTGGGCCACGAGCTGGGAGCCATGTTCGACGTGGCCCACGGCGCTTCTCTGTCCGCCACCTGGGGCAGCTGGGCGCGGTATGTGATCGTCGCCAATCCTGCCCGCTTTGCCCAGTATGCCGTGAAGGTTTGGGGGTTCAGCCATGAGGGTAAGGACGATATGGCCCTGGGTCTGGAAGGCATCGCCGCCACGGAAAGCTTCTTCCGGGAGCTGCACATGCCCACCTGCCTGTCTGAGCTGGGCATCGGCGTTCTGCCAGAGGAGACGGTTCAGGAACTGGCCTATCGATGCGCTTTCAAGAATACCCGTACCATCGGCACCTTCCGGGTGCTGGATCATAACGACATTCTGAAAATCTATCAGGCTGCCAACCACTGATACAGGACACATAAGAAAACGGCACTCCGCGCGATAGCGGAGTGCCGTTTACAGTTTTCAGGCATTTGTTCTGGTTGCCAGGAAGAAGACGCCTTCACAATAAATCCAGATCGTGTTGGAATCTACCACAAGGATATATTGCCCAAAGAAGAACTCAGGAGAAACCACCCTTACGTCAGTAACCTCACTGACACCATTCCACCATTCTCCCAGATCCGCGCCAGCTTCATCTACCATACGGGCTTCGTCATAAGGCTCTTCCTTCACTTCATAGGTCACCGGGCCGCTGACTACCGTTTCCCCATCCATGGTGATTGCGTCTTCCTGATAGGTAATGCGTTTTCCTACAAAGGCATTCGCTTCCTCCTGAGTAAGGGCCGCAATATGGGCGTATTTATACTCCTTAACTTCCCAGGTTCCATAGTAGGAAGCCGTCTCCGGGGCAGCTTCCGTCCCTTCCGTGACTGTCTGTTCTGACGTCTCCGGTATGGTGTCCACTGCCGCTTCCGTTACGGATACATTGGTTTCCTTGGGCGCTTCCATTGGGGATTTCCTGCCGCAGCCGTTGAATGTAGAAGCAAGCAGGCAGGTAGCCAGTAATAATGACATGAATTTTTTCACAAGTCATAAACCTCCTATCATAAGGAATCGCTTTCTTACCTTTTCAGGAGCTGTTCCTTATCGAAGTGGTTCTTGGTCAGCTTTGCCACCACGCCGGACAGGGCCAGCAGGGCGATCAGGTTGGGAATGGCCATGAAGCCGTTCAGGGTATCCGCAATGTCCCATACCAGCTCCAGCTTCAATGTAGCGCCCACCACAATGACCAGCACGAACAGGATCTGATAGACAGGCACCAGCCTGGTACCGAACAGGAACTCAAAGCAGCGGCTGCCGTACAGCGCCCAGCTCAAGGTTGTAGAGAGGGCAAACAGGCAGATGCCCAGAGCGATGGTGAAGGCGCCCATTTTGCTGCCGAACACCGTGGCAAAGGAGGCGCTGATCAGCTCCGCGCCGGCGCTCTGTCCCCAGGTGATCTCCACGCCGCTTTCCACGCCGCACAGCAGGGTCAGCGCCGTCAGGGTGCAGATCACGATGGTATCCATGAATACTTCAAAAATACCGTACAGGCCCTGCTTCACAGGGTCCGTCTCGGAGGATGCCGCATGGGCCATAGGCGCGGAGCCAAGACCTGCCTCATTGGAGAAGACACCCCGGCCCACACCCTTCTGAATGGTGGAGATTACCGTAATGCCGAACACGCCGCCCAGGGCCGCCTCGGGGCTGAACGCGCCCTCAAAGATCATGGCGAAAATTCTGCCCAGGGAGCCGATGTTGGCAAATACCACCACCAAAGCGCAGACAATGTAGATCAGGGCCATGAAGGGCACCAGCTTTTCCGTCACAGAGCCGATCCGCTTGATTCCGCCAAACAGCACCAGGCCAATGGTCACCGCCACCAGCATACCAATCACGATGCTGGACACCGGTACCACCTGACCGAACAGCATAACGGTCACCGCCTGGGTATTGCCTCCGAAGGCGTCAATGGCAGTATTGATGGAACCGGCAATGGTGTTGACCTGGGTCATGTTGCCAATGCCAAAGGCCGCAATGGCGCCCAGAAGGCTGAACAGCACCGCCAGCCACTTCCACTTGGGGCCAAGGCCGTTTTTGATGTAATACATGGGGCCGCCCACATAGTCGCCCTTTTCGTTGCGCTCCCGGTAGCGGACAGCCAGCACCACCTCGGCGTACTTGGTGACCATGCCGAACAGAGCGGACAGCCACATCCAGAACACCGCGCCGGGGCCGCCAACCGCAATGGCGCCGGTGACGCCCGCAATGTTGCCTGTGCCCACGGTGGCCGCCAGGGCTGTGGTCACAGCCTGGAAGGGCGTTACCTCTCCGTCACCGGCAGACTGCTTCTGGAAGATCTTGCCGATGGTGTGCTTCATGGTATAGCCAAACTTACGGAATTGCAGGAAGTTCACCCTCCAGCTGAGATAAATGCCGGTGCCTACCAGCAGAATCAGCATCCAGGGCCCCCAGGCAATGCCATTCAGGAATTTTACAGCTTCAGTCAGTGTCATACGCCGTGCCTCCTCTTTCTTTCCCGCTTATCATACTAAATCGCAAAACAGATTTCAAGGTTTTCTTTCTTTCACAAAAAACTTTGCGTGTTTTCCACAATCAGAGACCTCTGTACCCCTGTATCTTCTGGGTTTTTCGTTGACAAATGTCCGCTTTGGGAGTACAATAAACCCAATATTTTTCATGAGGTGATTTTTATGGATTCCAAGCTCCGCACGGAAACCCTGTGTATTCAGGCAGGCTATACCCCAGGCAACGGGGAACCCCGTCAGCTCCCCATTTATCAAAGCACTACCTTTAAATATGCCACCTCCGAGGACATGGGCAAGCTCTTTGATCTGGAAGCCGACGGCTATTTCTACTCCCGCCTGGCCAATCCCACCTGTGACGCGGTAGCCGCCAAGATCTGCGCCCTTGAGGGCGGCACTGCTGCCATCCTCACCGGCTCCGGTCAGGCCGCCACCTTTATGGCCATCTTTAACATTGCCGGCTGCGGGGATCACATCGTGGCAAGCTCTGCCATTTACGGCGGCAGCTTCAACCTGTTCTCCGTCACCATGAAGAAAATGGGTCTGGAAACCACCTTCGTGGATCCCGACTGCACGGAAGAGGAGCTGAACGCCGCCTTCCGTCCCAACACCAAGGCTGTCTTCGGTGAGACCATCTCCAATCCCTCTCTGACGGTGCTGGACATCGAGAAGTTCGCCTCCGCCGCCCATGCCCACGGAGTGCCTCTCATTGTGGACAACACCTTCGCCACTCCCGTCAACTGTCGTCCCTTTGAATGGGGCGCGGATATCGTCACCCATTCCACCACCAAGTACATGGACGGCCATGCCTCCACCCTGGGCGGCGTCATTGTGGACAGCGGCAAGTTCGACTGGACAGCTCATGCCGACAAGTTCCCCGGTCTGTGCACTCCCGACGACAGCTACCATGGCGTCACCTATACCGAGCGCTTCGGCCTGGCCGGCGCTTACATCACCAAGTGCACCGCCCAGCTCATGCGGGACTTCGGCTGCGTCCAGTCCCCCCAGAACGCCTTTATCCTGAACCTGGGTCTGGAAAGCCTGCCCCTGCGGATGAAGCAGCACTGCGCCAATGCCCAGGCTGTGGCGGAGTATCTGAAGGGCCATGAGAAGGTCAACTGGGTGCAGTATTGCGGCCTGGAAGGCGACAAGTATTATGAGCGGGCCAAAAAGTATCTGCCCAACGGTTCCTGCGGCGTCATTTCCTTCGGCCTCCACGGCGGAAGAAAGGCTGCGGAGACCTTCATGAAGCACCTGAAGCTGGGCTCCATTGAGACCCATGTGGCAGACTCCCGCACCTGTTGCCTCCATCCCGCCAGCTCCACCCATCGCCAGATGACCGACGAGGAGCTGACTGCCGCCGGTGTGGGCGCCGATCTGATCCGTCTGAGCTGCGGTCTGGAAAATGCCCAGGATCTCATTGAGGACATTGCCCAGGCCCTGGAAAACGTATAAAAAGAAACCTTAAGGAACCTCTGAATAAATCGTCTGCGGCTGAGCAGCGAATCTTTTGCCCCAGCCGTGCAGTTTGAAAAGTGGGAAATACATCCAGTATTCCACCACTTTTGGGTCTTCGTCTGAGCCAAAATCTTCTGCTGTCAGCTCTTGCCGATT
>CAYMWT010000046.1:0-12685 GCA_964394055.1 uncultured Oscillospiraceae bacterium | reverse complement strand
GGAGCCCGGACTTTCCTCATCCGCGGCCTTTCGGCCTGCGTCCGCGGCTGTCCGGCCTGGCTGCGGAAATATTGTACTCCACCCGGGGCCGATTGTCAAATTATATTGCAAATTCTTTCGGGAAATAGTATACTATACATACCTTAGTGAAATCGAGGCATGGATATGAACACTGCGTTTGAAACCTATTTTACGTCTTTGAAAGAGAAGAAGATCGCCGTGCTGGGACTGGGCGTCAGCAACCGTCCCCTGGTGCGGCTGCTTTTGGAATACGGCTGCCAGGTGATTGGCTGTGACCGCACCCCCAGAGAGAAGCTGGATCCCGAAGTGCTGGAGCTGGAAAAGCTGGGCTGCAAGCTCCATGTGGGGGACAGCTACCTGGACGGCGTGGAGGCGGAGGTTCTCTTCCGCACCCCGGGAATGCACCCGGGCAACCCTGCCATTGAGGCCCTTCGAAGCCGGGGAGCCATGGTGACCTCGGAAATGGAGGTATTTTTCGAGGTCTGCCCCTGCCACCTCCTGGCGGTTACCGGTTCCGATGGGAAGACTACCACCACCACCCTGATCTCCGAAATGCTGAAGGCTTCCGGAAAGACCGTCTGGCTGGGAGGCAACATCGGTACGCCCCTGCTGCCCCGGGTGCGGGAGATGAAGGAAACAGACTACGCTGTGGTGGAACTGAGCTCCTTCCAGCTGATGGACATGAAGCGCAGTCCCCAGCGTGCCCTGATCACCAACCTGGCTCCCAATCACCTGGATATCCACAAGGATATGGAGGAGTATGTGGAGGCCAAGAAGAATATCTTCCGGTATCAGGACGAGAAGGGCCTGCTGGTGCTGAACGCCGACAACGACTATACCGCGTCCTTCCATGGGAACGGGAAAACCGTGTTCTTCTCCCGGAAGGGGAACGCCCATATCCATCTGAAGGACAACGTGATCTGTCGGGATGGAGAGGCGGTGCTGCCTGCGGACAAAATCCTGATCCCCGGCACCCACAATGTGGAAAACTATATGGCAGCCATGGCCATGGTGGAGGGATTGGTGCCGGATGAAGTGATCCGGCATGTCGCCGAGACCTTCGGCGGCGTGGAGCATCGCATTGAGCTGGTGCGGGTGAAGGACGGGGTTCGGTTCTATAACGACTCCATTGCTTCCAGTCCCAGCCGAACCATTGCGGGTCTGCGCAGCTTCCCGGAAAAGGTAATCCTCATTGCCGGAGGCTATGACAAGCACATCCCCTATGATGTGCTGGGGCCGGAGATCTGCGCCCATGTAAAGAAGCTGTTCCTGGGCGGCGCAACCGGGGAAAAGATCCGGGCCGCTGTGGAGAACTGTTCCGAATACAACAAGAACACCCTGGAAATTGTGGACTGCGGCACCTTTGCGCCTGCGGTTCGGGCCGCTGCCGCTGCCGCAAAGCCGGGAGACGTGGTGCTCATGAGCCCTGCCAGCGCCGCCTTTGACCAGTTCAAAAATTTCGCGGTGCGGGGCGAATTCTTTAAAACTCTCGTAAAGGAGCTGTGACCATGGACATTACCAAGGTGACGAAGCCTGCCCGGAAGCTGCTGAAGCTGCCTAATTGCGGGGCGGTGATCGTGGCGGCTGGCAGCGCCTCCCGGATGGGAGGCATCGATAAGGTCATGGCAAGGCTCCATGGGGAGCCGATGATCGTCCACACCCTTCGGGCGTTTCAGGGGTGCGACGCCGTTTCGGAGATCGTGGTGGTCACCCGGGAGGATCTGATCCTGCCTATCACCAGCCTGACCGGGCCCTTTCCCAAGGTGCGGGCGGTGGTGGCGGGAGGAAAGAGCCGTCAGGAATCCGTCCACCTGGGCTTAAACGCCCTGTCGGACAAGGTAAAGCTGGCCGCCGTCCATGACGGGGCACGGCCTCTGGTCACTTGGCAGCTCATCGACCGGGTAGTGCGGGCAGCGGGTACCTATGGCGCTGCTGCCCCGGCCATTCCGGTGAAGGATACCATTAAGGTAGTGGAAGGCCGGGTAGTGAAGTCCACCCCGGATCGGGCCACTCTGTTCGCCGTCCAGACCCCCCAGGTGTTTGACTTTGACCTCCTGCGTGGCGCCCTGAAAAAGGCGGAAGAGGACGGAACCCAGGTCACCGACGACTGCTCTGCCGTGGAAAACATGGGCATGGCGGTAAAGATCGTGGAAGGGGACGAGCGGAACCTGAAGGTTACCACGCCCATGGATCTGAAAATCGCGGAAATGATGATGGAGGATACACAGTGAGAATCGGACACGGTTATGACGTTCACCGGCTGGAGGAAGGGCGGGATCTGATCCTGGGCGGTGTGAAGATCGAATACGAAAAGGGGCTTTTGGGACACAGCGACGCGGATGTGCTGCTCCATGCGGTGTCCGATGCTTTGCTGGGGGCTGCCGGGCTGGGAGACATCGGAAGGCACTTCCCGGACACGGATCCCCAATATAAGGGTGCGGATTCCCTGAAGCTGCTGGAAATCGTAGGGCAGAAGGTATATGCGGCGGGCTATCGGGTGAGCAATATCGATGTGACCATGATTGCCCAGAAACCCAAGCTGAAGGACTATATCTCTCAGATGGAGGGCAACATCGCTTCTGCCCTGGGAATCGCTCCCGATCGGGTGAATGTGAAGGCTACCACCGAGGAGAAGCTGGGCTTTACAGGCACCGGAGAGGGCATGTCCTGCCATGCGGTATGCCTGCTGGAAGAATAAAAAGCGTCCCGCTGTCCGAGAATGGACGGCGGGACATATTTTAAAATTTTTTGAGACAAAACCGACTTGAAAATCGTTTTATAGGCAGAGAGACAGGGAAGGAGGCAGAACCATGGATGTTCTGTATCTGTTCCACCGCTATCGGGACGATGTGTACCGATTGGCGGTGAACTTTACCCATAACCCCCAGGAAGCGGAGGACGTGTGTCAGAACGTATTCCTGAAGCTGATGGAGCAGGGAGAGCTGACGCCGGGCAGGGAAAAGGCCTGGCTGATGCAGGTGACCGCCAATGAATGCAGGAGCCTGCTCCGTTCCTCCTGGTGGAGGAAGTCCATACCCCTGGATTCGTCCATACCTGCCCCGGCGTATCAGATGGATGAAACCGTACAGGTGGTGCTGTCGCTGCCCCCAAAGTACCGGGTAGTGATCTACCTGCACTATTATGAGCAGTATTCCTCAGCGGAAATTGGGTCGCTGTTAAAGCTGCCGGTGAGCACCGTGACCACCCGGTTGGCCCGGGGCCGGGAGCTGCTGCGGAAGAAACTGGGACAGCCATGAGAAGGGAGGTTAGAATATGGACAGAAGACTTTACAATGCCTACGATAAAATAACCATGCCCGACGGCTGCTCCCAGAAAATCGAAACACTGCTGATGGAGGGAACGAAGACCAAAACCAAAAGGCGGAACCAGGTGCTGCTCCGGCCAAAGTCCAGATGGCAGACCTGGAGCTCTGCCGCGGCGCTGGTGTGCCTGGCGGTGGTCATCTCCCTGGGCGGTGTGATGCTGTACCTGGGCCTGGGGCAGCAGCGCAATTCCCAGAATATTCCCCGGTTTTCCCAGACCACGGAAACCAGGGAAAAGACAGGAGACTTTCCCCTTTCGGAGACAGGGGAGCGATTCCTGCTGAAAATGTGCCAGGCCATGCCGGACTGGGAAAGCTACTATGTGCTGGACGATGATTTCTGGGAGGAATTCCTGTTTTACTCCTTTACCAATCCGGAGAAGGTGGAAAATGGGAAGGCGGAGACCATCATCGGGGAGCTGCCCTTTGAAGAGGATCGGGTGCTTCTCAGCCGGGAGCAGGCGGAAAAATATGCCACGCTGACCATGGGCTGCGACCTGCCGCTGCCCCGGGAGGAATACAGCAGAATCGCTTACACGGATGGGATATACCGCATCCCCAGGACAGAGGCCGGCTCCCGGCTGTATCACTTCCGGGGCCTGGATGAGGAGAGCCAGGAGGAATGCCTTGCCCGGTTCGATGTGTACGGCGGCCAGCCTGGGAAGAAGCTGGGCGTGGTTACCATGAAGCTTCGGACGGCGGACAACGAAAACGGCTTCCTCATTGTGAACAAGGTGACAGATTGGGAAATACCGGAAGAGCCGCTTCGGCTGGTGAGGGAGAAGGACGAGGGCTGCGAATTCCCCAGCGGCGGTGAGCCATTCCGGGTGGTTGACCGGGAAGGGGAGCACTTTACAGCAAGACAGATCTTTATGTCCAGCCAAAGCCAGTTTAAAACCGTAACGGAAATGCTGTCTTCCGAGCTTTGCTATGGCTACGAAGAGCGGGACGGTGAGCTGGTAGAAGGTATTTATCGGCTGACCGATGGAGGCTGGGAGCCGGCTCAGTGCAAGACCCTGACAAAGGTTCACAGAGAGGACGGCAGGGAATTTGCCACAGAGCTTTCCTATGTGGAGATTGACGGAAAGCCCTATATGCCGTACTATGTTACAACAGAGATGGGACTGATTGAGCGGCCACAGCATTCGACCTCCTATCGGGTGGTGTACACATGGGATCCCAATGTGACCGACAGGGTGGCCGTGGTGGATGGCCCGTATCGATTGGATCTTGACAAGGGCGAATTGGCGGGTCTGTGGGGAAATGTGCCGCAGGAGGACAGAGCGGAAGAAATCAGCAACAATTTTTCTATGATCACCTTTTTCCGGGACGGAAGCTTCCTGATCCCCTGTGTGGAAAGTACGGATCCCTATGTGTGCTCCTTCCTTTATGTGGATCCGGAGAAGGGACAGGTCTATCATCTGGAAGATCTGTGCGGAAGTGAGCTGGACGACTTCACCCCGGTGGGAGAGGAAATCTTCTGCTGGAAGGATGGAGAATACTGGCGGATCCCCAGAGACACCATGCGTCCGGAATATTTAGGAAAGCTTCAGGAAAACGTGGTGTTTGCCTCCGGCGTATGGGGTGGGGACTGGGCCACCTTCTCCGTGGAGCAGCTAAGCGATGGCAG
The DNA here is from genome assembly GCA_964394055.1 of uncultured Oscillospiraceae bacterium. Lineage (GTDB taxonomy): Bacteria > Bacillota > Clostridia > Oscillospirales > Oscillospiraceae > Faecousia. Next base: position 7,712 of record CAYMWT010000046.1, on the reverse strand, counting down.
CTACCGTATATTCGACTATCTGGAAAACCGGATGCTGACCCTGGATGCCGAATCCGCTGAGCAGATGGAGAACTTCACCCTGTCGGACGTCAGCCCGGACGGAAGAAAGGTTCTGGTTCACGATCGCAGCGATATGCCCATCATACTGGACTGTGACCGGAAGCAGCTGCTGACCATAGATACAGGGCTTGGGGTGACCAGGGAGGAAAATACGGAATGGACAGAGAGCAGCGATCTGTGGATTCGCGGCACCTACCTGTGGGGTTACTGGATCTATACCTTTCAATAAAAAACGAGGCTGCCTCACGGATGTGAGGCAGCCTCGAAATTATGGATGGAGCGGGTTACCGCTTGATATCGAAATTCATATTCATGATTTCCTTGATGGCACCGGCATCGTCGGTGATGTTGGCATCGCCGTGGATGGTGTGCTTGATGACAGAACTGGCCACGGCGAAGTTCACCATGTCCATGGGCTTATAGCCCCGCATCATGGCGTAGATCAGTCCGGAGGCAAAGGCATCGCCGCCGCCGACCCGATCCAGGATATTAAAGGTAAAGAGCTTACTTTCGAAGGTGTGGCCGTCGTACCACATGTAGGCCTTCAGGCTGTTCTGGGAACCGGAATGGGCGTAGCGCACATGCCGGGCGATGCAGCGGATGTTGGGGTAGCGCTCAATGAAGTGCTGGAATACATCGTCCTGCTCCTCATAGCTGGGCTGAAGGGGCACGCCGTCCTTCCAGTCACCCTTGCCGTGGTCGTTTTCGTCCTTCCACAGGTGGTAAGGCTCGATGCCAAGAAGCACGTCCACATAGGGCAGGCACTGGGTACAGTAGTCCCGGGCCTCCTCCCAGGTCCACAGCTTGCTGCGGAAGTTGCCGTCAAAGCTGGTGATAAGTCCCAGCTCCTTGGCGGTTTTCAGGCAGTTGAGAATGAAATCCCCACAGGAGGCGTTCAGGGCCGGAGTGATGCCGGAGACGTGGAGCCAGGTGAAGCCCTCCAGCAGGGCCTTGATATCCACCTTGGTCAGATCATATTCCGTAATGGCGGAGTGTTTTCGGTCATAGATAACCTTGGAGGCCCGGATGCCGTAGCCGGTTTCCAGATAGTAGGTGCCCAGACGGTGGGTGGGAGTCTCCTCCGGAGTAGAGAGAATGACAGGCGTGCAGTGGACATCGTTGGAACGGAGCATCCGGATGGCGCTTTTGCCGATGGAGTTGTTGGGTACCACGGTGAAGAAGGTGGAGTCGATGCCCAGGTTTGCCAGGGCCAGGGCAATGTTGGCCTCACTGCCGCCGTAGGTGGCCTCAAATTCGTTGGCCATGCGGATCTTCTGGTAGTTGGGAGGAGTAAGGCGAAGCATAATTTCACCGATGGTGATGAACTTATGGCTGCTCTTGGGGTTCGTCAGAAGGGGATTGTGGTGTTCCATGGGACGCCTCCTTATATTCGGTAAAAAGTCTGATCCGGGGGAAAAACAGCCAGGCATAGGCTTTACCCCCACATTACTCTATTATTATAAATTGAGATGTTGTGAAAAGCAATAGAGAAAACGGAAAAAATATGGATGATTTGGGCAGAATCACCACTTCGACAGCATTCGCACCATTTTTTCTGCCGGGGCATAGATTGGGCCAGGAGGGATTTGTCTATGAAACAGTATTATATTACCTTCCGCTCGGTGACCTTTGCCCAGCGGGGGGAGGCACAGCTGAAGAAGGCCGGGCATCGCTGTGTTTTGCAGCGGACGCCCAGGTGGATGGAGGAACAGGGCTGCGGCTACGCTCTGCGGATCTGGGTTCGGGAGATCGGGCCGGTGGTGGCCCTGCTTCAGGAGGAGAACATTCCCATTCGGCGGGTGTATCTCCAAACCCGGGAGGGTGAGCTGGAGGAGGTGAGCCCATGATCTATCTGGACAGCGGCGCCACCTCCTTCCGCAAGCCTCCGGCGGTATATCGGGCGGTGGAAAAGGCCATGGCAAGCTGTGCCAGTCCCGGACGGGGTGGATACAGCGCGGCCATGGAGGCGGCCAGACAGGTATACGGCTGCCGGGAGGAGGCCGGGAAGCTGTTCCACTGCCCGGTGGAGCGGATTGCCCTGACCATGAACTGTACCCACGGACTGAACATCGCCATCCGCTCCATGCTGAAGCCCGGGGCGAAGGTGGTGATCTCCGGGTTCGAGCACAACGCGGTGACACGGCCCCTTCACGCCATGAAGGCGCAAATCACCGTAGCGGGTCGGAAGCTGTTTTCCTGGGAGGATACCCTGGAGGACTTCCGGAAGGCCCTGGAAACGCATCCTGACGGAGCGGTGTTCACCCACGTTTCCAATGTGTTCGGCTATGTCCTTCCCGTAGAGGAAATGGCTGCCATGTGCCGGGAAAAGGGCGTACCCTTCATCCTGGATGCCGCCCAGTCCGCGGGGACACTGCCCATCGACTTTGAAGCCCTGGGGGCGGAATTCATCGCCATGCCGGGACACAAGGGCCTCCTTGGCCCCCAGGGAACGGGACTGCTTCTGTGTAAGGGGTCGCCCCAGCCTCTGCTCTACGGAGGAACAGGCAGCGCCTCCCGGGAACAGAATATGCCGGAGGAGCTGCCTGACCGGCTGGAAGCGGGTACACTGAACGTTCCGGGCTACGCGGGATTGGCGGAGGGAATCCGCTATGTGCGGAAAACCGGGGTGGATGCCATTTGCCGCCGGGAGCATCAGCAGCTGATACGGTGCGTAGATGGCCTGAAAAGGCTGGGAATGGACGTCTACGCCGGAGAGCATCAGGCGGCCACCGTGTCCTTCCGGACAGGGGAGGACTGTGAAACCGCCGCCCGGATCCTGGCGGATCAGGGCATTGCCGTCCGGGCAGGGCTGCACTGCGCGCCTCTTGCCCATGAAAGCGCCGGAACTCTGGAAACGGGAACGGTACGGGTCAGCTTCGGCTTTGACGCGGGAGACGGCCAGACCCAGGGACTGCTGCGGGCCGTATCCAAATTATCTCCCTATGCCGGATAAAATTTTTACAGAATGTCTATTGCCATAAGCCCGGCTTTCCGCTATAATAGACAGGATATAAGATCAGAATATCATAGCGGAGTATACACTGCCGCACAGTTGACATAAAAGAGGAGTATGGAAGCATGATGGAAACCATTCAAAACTTCATCAGCAACGTCATGGGCATGCAATGGTCAGACTATCTGGACATTCTTGTGGTTGCGCTGCTTATATACAGTCTGCTTCCGCTGATCCGGACGCCCAACATGATGCGCCTGGCTCGGGTAGTGGTGCTGGTGATCGTGGTGGCGTGGCTTGCCAACGTGATGAAGCTGTATACCTTCAGCTGGATCATCAACTCGCTGCTGGCCATCGGATTGCTGGCCTTTGTCATTCTGTTCCAGCCGGAGCTGCGGCGGGTGATCATGCACCTGAGCGATATGACCCTGTCCCGGTTTATGGACGTGATGTTCGGCACCAACGTGTCCGGGGTGAATGAGACCATCATCACCCAGACCATAATGGCCTGCCAGATCATGAGCCGTCAGAAGGTAGGTGCGCTGATCGTCTTTTCCCGGCAGCAGAGGCTGGACGAATACTTTAAGTCCGGTACCCTGGTGGACGCCTCGGTTTCCGAACAGCTGCTGAGAAATATTTTCTTCCCCAAGGCGGCTCTTCATGATGGGGCAGTGATCATTCAGGATGGGAGGATCGCGGCGGCAGGCTGCGTTCTTCCTCTGTCCGACAGCTCCACGCTGAGCGCCGATCTGGGTACCCGGCATCGGGCAGGTGTGGGCATTACGGAGGTCTCCGATGCCCTGACCATCATCGTCTCGGAGGAGACCGGCGGCATCAGCGTGGCCGTGGGCGGTATGCTCAAGCAGAGGCTGGAGCTGGAAACCCTGGACCGGCTGCTGCGCAAGGAGCTGGCAATGGGAGAGGACACCCACAGCAGTAGGGGAAAGCGTTCCCTGCTGCGCCACGGAAGGAAAAAGGAGGCAGACGAATATGAGAAAAAATAAGCTTGGCTCCCTGCTCCTGTCCCTGTTCATTGCCTTTGGCCTGTGGGAATATGTGGTCAGCTATATCAGCCCCCAGGATGACAACACCTTTTATAACGTTCCCGTGGTGATGGAAGGAGAATCCGTCCTTCGGGAAAAAAACCTGATGATTACCAGCAAGTCCTCTGAGACGGTCTCTCTGCATCTGTCCGGAACCCGTAACGATCTGAATAAGCTCAATTCCGGCAACATCAACGTGCGGGTGGATCTGTCCTCCATCGAGGAACCTGGGGTGCATGAGCTGTCCTACAGCCGGATCGGATATCCCGGGGATGTGCCCAGCAACGCCATTGTTGTGGAATCCAGAAACCCCGGCAGTGTGACCGTTACCGTGGATTACCGCCGCACCAAGGATATCCCGGTGCAGGTGCGCTACATCGGCAACCGGTCGGACGGATACATTTACGATACGGAAAACGCCACCCTGGATAATGGCACCGTGAATATTTCCGGCCCGGCTGAGGTGGTGGATCAGATCACCAGCGCGGTGATCGAGGTGGATCTGACGGATCGGGTGGAATCCATCAGCGAAAGCTTCCGCTATACCCTTTGCGATGCCCAGGACGAACCGGTGGACGCCCAGATGATCACCACCAATCTGGAGGAGATTCGTCTGGATATGCAGATCCAGCAGATCAAGGTCATTGAGCTGACGGCGGACATTGTCTACGCCGGCGGCGCCACGCCGGAGAATACCACCGTGACCATTGAACCGGCAACCATCCGGGTGTCCGGCGGCGAGACGGTGCTGGAAACCCTGGGAGATACCTACAGCGTAGGCACCATCAACCTTGCGGAGCTTGACAAGGCTGTAAACGAGCTGAAATATACCATTGCCCTGCCTGAGGGGGTTACCAATCAGACCGGCGTGGCTGAGGCTGTGGTAAAGGTTCAGCTTACCGGCCTGAAGACAAAGGAATTTACCCTGGATAAAATCGAGGCTGTGAACGTGCCGGAGGGCATGGAGGCGGAGATCATCAATGCCAGTATTTCCGTAAAGGTGCGAGGCCCGGCGGCCCAGATCGATGCCCTGACAGAAGAGGATATTCTGGCACAGGTGGACTTCACCAACGCGGAGGCGGGCAGTGCCACCTATCGGGTGAATCTGACATTTGGAGACAAGTTCTTCAATGTTGGCGCCCTGAAAACGGCGTCTGTATCCGCCACGGTGAAGGAAGCGAGTGAGTAAATGGAGCAGCTGGTACGGGTAAAGGCGGTATATGAAAACGGAACCGCTCAGGTACTGTGCATTCGGGAAAGTGCCTGTTCCGGGGACTGCCACAAATGCTCCGGCTGCGGCGCGGCCAAGGAGGCTGTGGTGCTTACCGCTGCCAATCCCATTGGCGCAAGACGGGGAGACCTGGTGAAGGTGGAATCCGCCAGCGCGCCGGTGCTGAAGGCGGCAGTGGTGCTGTATGTCATTCCCCTGATTCTGTTTTTTGCCGGATATGCCCTGGGAAATGTCTGGGGCATCGGCCCCTGGATCGCCGGCCTGGGCTTCCTGCTGGGTGTGGGGATCGTGGTGGCCTATGACCGCAGGGTCGTAAAGAAAGCGGATCTGAGCTATACCATTACAGCCTTTGCCGGGGAATCCCGGACAGAGGCAAAGTTGAGAGAGGAGTAAAAACCCATGGTGAAGAGTATGACCGGCTATGGCCGGGCGGTGGAGACGGTAAACGGACGGGAATTCACGGTAGAGATTCGATCCGTCAACAACCGGTACCTGGACTGCACTGTCAAGCTGCCGAGATCCCTGAACTTCGGAGAGGACACGGTCAAGCAGGCGGTAAAGAATACCATTTCCCGGGGCAAGGTGGACGTATTTATCACCCTTCGGTCTGAGGATGGCTCCGATGTGAAGGTGAGCCTGAACGATGCCATGGTGCAGGGGTATCTGGCCGCCATGGAGGAAATGGCCCGGAAATACAATATAACCAACAATGTAAATACGGCTGTCCTTTCCCGGATGCCCGATGTGTTCACTGTGGAAAAACCGGAGGTGGACGAGGAGCAGCTGCTTATCGATCTGATGAGCGTAGTCAATCAGGCCCTGGCAAGCTATGACGCCATGCGGGCCACAGAGGGAAAGGCCCTGGAAAACGACCTGCGCAGCCGGGGTGAGACCATTTTGAACCTGGTCTCCCAGGTGGAAGCGGGCAGCGCCCAGACTGTGGCGGACTATCGCACCAGACTTGAGAATAAGCTGAAGGAAGTGCTGAGCAACACCGCCATCGACGAAAGCCGGATCCTCACCGAGGCTGCCATTTTCGCGGACAAGGTGGCGGTGGATGAGGAGACCGTCCGGTTGAGAAGCCATTTGCAGCAGATGAACCAGATGCTCACTACCGGCGGCGCCATTGGCCGGAAGTTGGACTTCCTGCTTCAGGAAATGAACCGGGAGAGCAATACCATCGGCTCCAAGTGCAGCGATGTCCGCTTGGCCCGGATCGTGGTGGACATCAAGGCCGAGCTGGAAAAGATTCGGGAACAGACCCAGAACATTGAATAAAAGGAGCCGGTATGAAGCTAGTCAACATAGGCTTTGGCAGCATGGTGGCCGCCGGACGGGTGCTTACCATTGTGGCTCCGGATTCCGCTCCCATTAAGCGGGTGGTTCAGGAGGCGAGAGACCGGGGAATGCTCATCGACGCCTCCTACGGCCGAAAGACAAAGGCCGTGATTTTAATGGATACGGATCATGTGATCCTGTCGGCCATTCCAACCGAAACCATTTACGCCCGGTGGATGGGCCAGCCGGATCCCAAGACGGAGGAGGAACCATGAGCGTGGGAAAGCTGATTGTGATTTCCGGCCCTTCCGGCGTAGGAAAGGGAACGGTTTTGGGTATGATAATGGAGAAGCGGGAGAATTTTTCCTTTTCCGTTTCCGCCACCACCCGGCCCCCCCGTCCGGGAGAGATAGACGGAGTACACTATTACTTCGTCACCCGGGAGCGGTTTGAGGAAATGATCCAAAACGGCGAAATGCTGGAATATGACGAGCACGCCGCAAACTACTACGGCACACCCCGGGGACAGGCCCTGGAAAAGCTGGGCCGGGGTTCCGTGCTGCTGGACATTGAGCCGGCAGGAGCCAAGCAGGTGAAAAAAGCCATGCCGGAGGCGGTGCTGATTTTCATGATGCCCCCATCCATTGAGGAACTGGAACGGCGGCTTCGTGACCGGGGAGATACCCCGGAGGAGCAGATTGCCCTGCGGATGAAGCGGGCCATTTGGGAGATGGAACAGCGCACCTGGTATGACCATGTGGTGGTCAACGATGACGCTCAGCGCTGTGCCGATGAAATTCTGACCATCCTTGCGCAAGACGCAAAGGAAATATAATATTTGGAGGAACCTGAATATGCTTTACCCCCCTGTTGCTGATTTATTGGAGCAAGTGGACAGCCGTTACCTGCTGGTGAATGTGGTTGCCCATCGCGCCCGTCAAATTGCCGCCGAAGCCGAGGCCTTCCAGGAGGATCTGCCTGAGAAGCCTGTGACCATGGCAATCTGGGAAGTGGCCGACGGCCAGCTTTCCGCCGCCGTGAAGGACGAATATAAGAACTAAGGAACCTCTGAATAAATCGTCTGCGGCTGAACAGCGAATCTTTTGCCCCAGCCGTGCAGTTTGAAAAGTGGGAAATACATCCAGTA
>CAYMWT010000045.1:0-12712 GCA_964394055.1 uncultured Oscillospiraceae bacterium | reverse complement strand
CCAATAAAATGCAATTTTTATGCTTGCAATATTGCAAGTCAGGTAGTATAATCAATTCATTCACACTTTGGAAATACATTCCAGAGAGAAGGAGGAAAATGATTATGAAGAAAATCCTGTCTGTTATCCTGGTTCTGACCCTGGCTCTGACCCTGGCTGCCTGCGGCGGCTCCGGCGCATCCACGATGATCATGGGCACCGGCGGCACCTCCGGCACCTACTACGCCTTCGGCGGCGTTCTCGGACAGTACATCCATAACAACGCTGGCATCACCGTCAACGTTGTCTCCACCGACGGCTCCCGGGCCAACATCGAGTCCATCGCCTCCGGCGACTATCAGCTGGGCACCGTTCAGTCCGACGTTATGGCCTACGCCTGGGAAGGCTCCCGTTCCTTTGAGAGCACCGGCAAGATCGATTCCTTCCGTGTTGTGGCCGGTCTGTACGCGGAGGCTGTTCAGCTGATCACCATGGATCCTTCCATCAAGTCCGTTGCTGACCTGAAGGGCAAGGCCGTCTCCATCGGCGCTCCCAGCTCCGGTGTATACTTCAACGCCATTGACGTGCTCAACGCTGCCGGTCTCACCGAAACTGACATCAAGGCCCAGTATCAGAGCTTCTCTGACTCCACCGACGCTCTGAAGGATGGCAAGATCGACGCCGCCTTCATCGTGGCCGGCGCTCCCACCGCTGCCATCACTGAGCTGTGCACCACCAATAACGCCTTCCTGGTTCCCATCGACGGGGATGTGGCAAGCAAGCTCATGGCCGACTGCCCCTTCTACACCACCTACACCATTCCCGCAGGCACCTACAACGGTCAGACTGAGGACGTGACCACCGTGACCGTCAAGGCCACCCTGATCGTCTCCGCCAAGGCCTCCGACGATGATGTGTACAACCTGACCAAGGCCATCTTCGACAACGTGGACGCTATCGCCGCCGAGAACGGCAAGGGCGCTGAGCTGTCCATCGAGAACGCCACCAGCGGTATGACCGCTCCCTTCCACCCCGGCGCTGCCAAGTATTTCGCCGAGAAGGGCGTCACCGTAGAGACGAACTAATCACCCGGTTCCCCTATGGCTGCGGCGAGCTTCGCCGCAGCCTTTTTCCTAAAGAAGCACATATCCCCATTCAAAAACTTTCCCATAGGAGGTCGCCATGGCATTTTTAAAGAAAAAAGCAGCAGAAGCTCCGGCAGAGCCCATGGATCTGGATTCTGTCATGAAAAAATATGACCGGGAATCGAACGTCCGGATCTGGGAGGGCAAGGCCCGCCTGGCTGTGAACGTGGTTCTGGCCTGTTTCTCCGTTTTCTGTCTGTATGTAACCCTGTTCACCAGCTGGCTGGAGGAGCTGCGGCTGACCTCCTTTATGGCATTCATCGTTTTCATCGGCTTTCTGGTTTTCCCTGCCAAAAAGGGACACCAGCGGGTCAACTTCATGCCCTGGTACGACATTGTGCTGATGATTCTTGGCACAGGCTCCATCCTGTACTTTACCTTCAATGCCATGGATATCATCCAGCAGGGCAGCCAGTTCGCCACCTACCAGATCCTCATTGGCATTGTGGCCGTTGCCTGCCTGGCAGAGGTCTGCCGCCGGAGTGTGGGTCTGCCCATTCTCATTGTGGCTGGCTGCTTCCTTGTCTACGCCCTTGTTTGGGGCCTGGCCAATCCCTCCCTGTGGGGCAAGCTCAACTACTCCGTCCGGTATCTGTTCTACTCCAAGGAGGGCATCTTCTCCACCCCTGTCAATGTGTGCTCCAAGTTCATTGTGGTGTTCATTATCTTCGGGGCATTCCTGGAACGTACCGGCATTGCGGATTTCTTCATCAATATTTCCAACGCCGTGGTCGGCGGCTTCTCCGGTGGCCCTGCCAAGGTGGCCGTGGTAGCCAGCGCCTTTGAGGGCATGGTCTCCGGCTCCTCTGTGGCCAACACCGTTGGCTCCGGCTCCGTCACCATTCCCCTGATGAAGAAGACCGGCTACAAGCCGGAATTCGCCGCCGCCGCGGAAGCCTCCGCCTCCACCGGTGGACAGATCATGCCTCCCATTATGGGCGCTGCCGCCTTCCTGATGGCAGACTACGTCCAGCAGCCCTACAGCACCGTCGCCGTCAAGGCCATTCTGCCTGCGGTGCTCTACTTCGCCGGAATTTTCGTATCCGTCCACCTGGAAGCCAAGAAGCTGGGTCTGCGGGGCCTGACCAAGGAGGAGCTTCCCAAGATGCGTCCCCTGCTGAAGCAGGTTTATCTGCTTCTTCCCCTGCTGCTGCTGATCTACCTGGTAGGCACCAGCCAGAAGTCCATCCAGTACGCCGCCGCCATCGCCATTCTGGCCGCTATTTTTGTGTCTCTGTTCAATAAGGACACCCGCATCACCCCCAAGCGGCTTCTGGAAGCTTTGGCCGCCGGCGCCCAGGGCACCATCACCGTGGCCGCCGCCTGCGGCATCGCCGGAATCATCGCGGGCACCATTACCATGACCGGTCTTGCCAACATGCTCATCAATGGCATCGTGGCCCTGGCAGGCAACCATGTGATCATCGCATTGTTCCTGACCATGCTCTGCTGTATCGTATTGGGCATGGGTGTGCCCACCACCGCCAACTACTGCATTATGGCTGCCACCTGCGCCCCCATCCTGATCCGGATGGGTGTCCCTGCCATCGCCGCTCACTTCTTCGTGTTCTACTTCGGCATCGTCGCCGACCTGACCCCGCCTGTGGCCCTGGCCGCCTATGCCGGCGCTGCCATTGCCCAGGCCAATCCCATGAAAACCGCGCTGACCTCTACAAAGCTTGCCATCGGCGCTTTCATCGTGCCCTATGTGTTCGCTCTGAATCCCGCCATGCTGTTTGTGGATACCACCGTTATGGAGGTGGTACTGATCTGCATTACCTCCTTTGTGGGCATCTTCGCCATTTCCGCTTCTCTGGAAGGCTATCTGCTCCATCCCATGCCCTGGTATCAGCGTATCCTCAGCGCCGTCGGCGGCCTGATGCTGATTTATCCCGGCCTGGCTACAGACACCCTGGGACTGCTGCTGGTGGCCGCTATGGTTCTGCTTCAGTACATTGAGCGCCGGAAAGCCTCCGTCACACCTCCCACCCTTTGATCCCTTTCAACGCATTTGCTCCCGGAACCAAAAGATTCCGGGAGCTTTTTCTATATTTCTCAAAGGCAATGAAACAGCCGGAGTCAGGGGTAAGCCTGACTCCGGCATGATTGTGTCTTTCAGCAGACAGCCCTGGATCCGTCGGGATTACTGAAGTCCCTTCTCCACGGTAGCCTGGTAAGCCTCACTGGGGCTACGGTTGCTGATGAGCGCGTTCCAATACTCGCTGCAATCCTGCACCGTATAGGTCTCAGCCCAGAAGTAGAACACTTCCTTGCCCGGATCTGCGATCAGATCGTGGTCGCAGCCAGCGTAGATGAAGGAGAAGTCGCCGGGACGCTGTTCCACAGAGACAGCCTCTTCCAGACCGGGAACAGGATTCTTCATACCCTCGTGGTTCTTGACCACCATGTTGAAGTCGGAATTGCCCACGATGTAGTTCCACTGGTGCTGAGAGGGATGGCCATTCTCGTGAGTGCCGGAGCCGATGGCCCGGCAGGCGCCGATGGTCAGGTGACCCAGCTGCATGCCCTGGAGCAGCGTCCAGGAGTGGGTGCCCTCCAGCTTGCAGCTCTGGCCGTACTCGGAAGCCAGGGTGCAGTTGTTGAAGAAGGGCAGATGCTTGTGGGAGCGGTTGAACCGGCCCCAGTCCCAATCGTTCATGTTAAACAGGCCCATCATGAACTCAGCATCCTCGATAGCGCCTACGAAATAGTAGGACTTGTTGAAATCGGGAATGAAGATGGAAGGCTCCTTGACCTTGAAGATCTCACCGGCGTTGTTGATGTAGGCGCGCTTGCCGTTGAACATCAGCAGAACCACCTTGTTGTCCTCCAGTTTGGGGGCATAGGTAGCGCCGGACTTCAGGTTTACACGATACCACTCGATGCCGTACTCATTCAGATCGGGGAAGTCGTCGTCGATGGTCAGACGAACCACGGAGACGCCATTGGAATCGAAATTCTTTTCTTCTTCGGATCTGGAAACATATTTGTAGCTCATTTTGTAATCTCCTTATTGACCTCTCTTGTTGACATTCAGCTCAACCCAGACATAGTGCAGCTTCTGACCAGGCAGGCAGGTCAGGCTGTGATCCGGACCGGCGGGAACAAAGTCCCAGTCGCCAGCCTTACGGTCGAACTTCTGCATGGTTTCACCGGCGCCTACAGTCATATTGTAGGACGCGTCATGCAGTGCGTAGTTCCACTGATGGACTGCCGGATGGCCCTTTTCCACTGTGCCGCCGCCGCAGTCGCATTCGCAGATGCCGCAGGTGAGACGGCCAAGGCGATCAAACTTGCCGTAAAGAACCGTTCTGGAAATGGTTCCAGGGGTCTTGCAGTCCTGATCGTACCGCTCGCACTGCTCCTCGGTGCGGAAGAACGGGAGCGTCAGAGAGCAGCGATCCTTCATCTCCATATCATGAGAGTCCATATGAGACTGAACCTGTACAAATTCCGTATCGCTCAGGGCGAAGATCGTGTACTTGCACTTCTCGTAGTTCGGAACATAGAAGGCAACACCGTCCACATCATAGATGGAATTCTCGTCCTTGATTACCAACTGACCCTTACCGGAGAAGAGATAAAGAACAGACTGATCCTCGTACAGTTCCGGAGTAATGGAGCTGCCTGCCTTCATGATGTACTTAAACGCACGGACTTCGGGGTGCGTGCCAGGCAGCAATTCAAACGAATCAACACCATTTTCATTGTATACCGTGTTATGGCTGTCGTTGTAAAACGCGACTGCCTTTAAAGATTTATCCATGTTACCCTCCATGTTCGTTTTCTTTAGCGTCATCCCCCGGCCGAAGCCGGGGAATGATCAAAATGCATTTTAAATTATTCGTACATGCCGTCAGCGTAATCCTTGAAGATCTGCTGATACAGCTCCGTGAACTCGTTGCGGTCGATGTCCTTGCCAACGAAGCGGCCCCAGGCCTCGGAGATATCCGCCTGGATGGAAGCGGGATAGAACTTATACATAGCCATACGGGAGTTGCCGGACTGCATCAGTTCCACAACGTCCTTAGCAAGCTTGGGCATATTGTTGCTGGCCTCCAGAGAGGTGATAGCGGTGGGGTTGCCCATGAGCTCCTGGTGCCACAGACGGGCATCCTCAGAGCAGACGATGTAGGACAGGAAGTCCTTGGCAGCCTTGTTGGTGGCCTCGTCGCCGCTGTCGGTGATACCGGCGGTCATGTAAGCGGTCATCAGATGGTTCTTGGAAGCGTCGTTGGAATAGGGCAGATAGCTCTGGCAGACGTCATCCACCAGGTCGGGGTTGTACTCCAGAATGCTGGGAGTCTCCCAGGAGCCTTCGCCTACCAGCATGGCGCAGTTGCCCAGGTAGAAGGTCTCACGGGCGGTGTACTTGTCGGTGGCAATGGCGTTGTCCTGAGCGTAGGGCATCAGAGCCTGCTCATAGCAATCCAGGAACTCGTTCCACTCTACGTCGTTGGCCAGATCCATGTCCTCGCCGGCCATCATGGCGTTCAGGAAGTCCAGACCGCCGTTTTCCTTGTCGCCCAGCCAGGTCCAGCCGACCCAGCTGTTCAGGTTCAGGTTGGTCTCAGCCCACTGCATGCAGAAGGGAGTGATGTTAGCGGCCTTCAGATCCTCGCACAGCTGAATCAGCTCGTCGCGGGTGGTGGGAACGGTTTCCCAACCGGCCTGGTTCAGCAGCTGCATGTTGTACAGGATGCCAGTGCCTTCCACGTAGATGGGCATAACAACCATGCCGTACTCAGTGGTGCCGTTGACGATCTGCTCTTCCGTCAGCTCGTCATAGCCATAGCAGTCGGTGCTCAGGTCGATCATGTACTGCTGATACTCCGCGTCCTGAATGCCATAGGAAGAACGGATAATATTGGGCAGTTCGCCGGAAGCTCTTGCCGCTGCCAGCAGATCAAAGTAGTCGGAGCTGCTGGGGAAGGTGGCGTTGATTTCCTTGATTTCGGGGTGCTCAGCCATGTAGGACTCGATCAGGGCGTCGAACTTGCCTTCCCACTGGCCATAGGGCAGCATCAGGCTCAGGGTGATGGAGCCGTCAGCGGGCTTTGCCTCTTCCGCAGGGGCGGCAGGGGCTTCGCTCTTGGCAGCCTGGGTGGCAGCAGGTGCTTCTGTTTTCGTCTCGGTCTTGCCTCCACAGGCAGCCAGGGCAAACACCATCACCAGGGCCAGCAACAATGCGATCGTTTTTTTCATTTCGAATTCCTCCTGTTTATTTTTCTAAAGCTGCAAACGCAGACTTTTAGATTTCTTGAATCCACTCCGGGGTATCAGCCCTTGACAGCGCCATCGGTGACGCCACCCAGCACCCGCTTCTGCGCGAACACAAAGAACACAAACAGAGGCAGGATGGAAAGGGTAACAGCGGCAACCGCCACAGGCCATGTGAAGTAGGTGTCGTTGAAGAGCATATGGACAGCGATCTGGATGGTTCTCATAGGCTTCTTGGTCAGGATGAAGGAAGTCATCAGATAGTCGTTCCAATACTTCATCAGGTTCAGGGTGGCGATGGAGAAAATGGTACCCTTGATCATGGGAAATACCACGGTCCAATAGGTTCTGAAGGAGCCGCAGCCGTCAATTCTGGCCGCCTCTTCGATCTCTATCGGTACGGATTTCACAGCGCCGCTGACCAGGAACATGGACATGGGCAGGGTGATTACCCAGAAGGCGATTCCGACGCCCATAACATTGTTGCCCAGGTTCAGCACGCCAACCATGATGCTGGAGAAGGTGATCATGATGCACTGGAAGGGTACGCTCATGGCGCACATGATCAGGGTATGCCAGAACTTGGTAAACTTGTTGGAATGCCTGACGATCCAGTAGCCGGTCATACCGCAGATAATCAGCTCACCAATGGTGGATACGACAGATACCATCAGGGTGTTCATGAATGCTCTCGGGAAGTTCAGCCGGGACCAGGCCTCTTTGAAGTTGTCCAGCTTCAGGGAGGTGGGCAGGGCAAGAATATTGGAGGCGATTTCGCTGGCGGACTTAAAGGAGTTCATCACCGTCAGAACCAGTGGGAAAATCACGATCAGTCCGCTGATGATCATGATAATGATTCGGATGGCGGTATCAATTCTATCTCTGCGTTTCATTACAGCTGAACCTCCTTCCTGGATGTCGCCGCGTACTGGCCCAGGGAGATTGCCGCTACAATCAATATGAAGATCACACTCTTCGCGGCGCCAAAGGCCAGTCGGTGATTGGAGAAGGCCGTTACAAAGATGTTCATTGTAACACCCTCAGAGGAGCGGAACGGGTTACCGTTGGTCAGAGAGATGTTGGTATCATAGAGCAGCATTGCCCAGTTGATGGCGATAAACAGGCAGCGGGTAATGGTGGGCCGCAGCATGGGAAGAATGATTTTGGTCAGTCGCTGGCCGGAGCTGGCCCCATCGATGTGAGCCGCTTCCAGATAAACATTGTCAATGGAAGCAAAACCGCTGCCGTAAATGATCATCAGATAGCCGGACAGAGAC
Organism: uncultured Oscillospiraceae bacterium; assembly: GCA_964394055.1. Lineage (GTDB taxonomy): Bacteria > Bacillota > Clostridia > Oscillospirales > Oscillospiraceae > Faecousia. The sequence goes on along the minus strand of CAYMWT010000045.1, from coordinate 5,091 downwards.
CAGGTCATCACGATGACCAGTGCCCAGAAGGACGAGGACGGGGTGGTAAACCAGTTCTGAGAGAACCAGGCAATACCGGTGATCTCGCCGATGGTGGGGAACACGTTCTGAATAATGAACCGCCACAGATAGCCCAGAACCACGCCGCCGATCACTCGGGGAATGTAAATCAGGGCCCGGAAGAAATTGCGGAAGGGAATGTCCTTGGAGAGGACGTAAGCCCAGCCAAACGCGATCAGGTTGGACAGCGTCACAACAACAAGGGAGAATTTCAGGGTAAACCAGATGGACTGCCAGAACTTCTCGTCCCGGAATACTTTTTTGTACTGGTTCAGGCCCACAAAATCAAAGTCCGGATCAATGCCGTTCCAATCCGTGAAGGAGTACATAATCTCCGTGATCAGCGGATATAGGAAGATAAGTGAAAACAGAATAATTGCCGGCCCCATAAAGATCAGGTAATCCGCGCCTGTCTTCAGCTTGGCAATTCTTCGCATTTTCACGCGATCCGAAGATAGATTTTCTGTTTTTTTCAATCCAATCCCTCCTGTCGATTTGCGTGCTGTTTACTCAACCGCAGGCTCTGTTACTGCGTTCCTTGTCGAACCGGCTCAGATAAGTCTGCGGTTTTTTAGAAAGTCCGGATCCGGCGATCCATTTCTAAAAATATCAACACGAATAAATATTCACTTGTAAATTCGAGTAAACATTATCGTAGCACAGGCCTCCCTTTCCTTTTCCTCTCCAACTTGCATAGTTTTGGAAAATGGGCGCTCCTGTTTGTCGTAAATGTTTACTCATGTTTACATGAAATACTATAACATAGCCGTTTTCTCATGTCAACAATTTGTGCAATTTTTTGTGCAACTTTTATTTGCATAACTTGTGGAAGAAGATTCCATGCTCTTCCGCCCCTATCCCGGCGTGCGGAGCCACTCCCTTTCCAGCCTTCCCACATGGTACCGATACGGGAAATAAACGATGGGTAAAGAGGCCGTCCAGGCCAGTACCGTGGGCAGATAATAGGCCGTCTCCCCAATCAGTCCGGGCAGCAGACGCATGGTGGCAATCCGTACCACCATCTGCAAAACACCGGCAACCAGAGCATAGTTCCCGTGGCCCAGGGTCTGCACCGTAATGCGGTAAATATACATGGGGGCCATGATCACCATGGCGGTGATCTGGAAGTGGAGGAAATGCACGCCGTAGCGATGGGCGTCCGCATAGGCCTGGGCGTCCGCCCTGGACAGGAACAGGTCGATGATCTCATCGTCCAGCATCCAGGCCACGGCAATGATTCCCGCGCACATCACAAGGACGATTCCCACAATCTCCCGGATTCCCTTCCGGATCCGTTCCGGCTGATGCGCTCCCAAATTCTGGCCCACAAAGACGCTGGCGCCGGTCTGAATGGCCATTACCAGAGCCTCGGACAGACTGAAGATCTTGTTGCAGGCAGAGGAGCCAGCGGTAAAGCTGGTGCCGATGGCGTTATAATCGCTCTGAACATAGACACCACCTACGGTGATCACCAGGCTGTTCAATGCCAGAGGCGCCCAGAAGCGGAACAGCTCCCGAAGAAATGGTGCTTCCACCTTGCAGTCGGCTTTGCTCAGCTGGAACAGGCTGTTCTTGCCCGCCTGATACAGAGCAATGGCCGCAGAGGTTCCCTGGGCGATCAGGGTCGCCACTGCCGCTCCCCGGACACCCCAGTGAAACACCAGCACAAACAGCAGATCCAAAAGGATATTCACCACCGTAGAGACAGTCATGGCCAGGAAGGTGGTATTGCTGTCCCCGGCAGCCCGAAGCAGCGCCGCTGTCTGGTGAAAGATCACCCCGATGGGCAGGGTTAAAATGGAAATCAGAAGATAGTCAAAGGACAGTCCAAAGGAGTGGGTCTGCACATGGATCATCTCCATCATGGGGCGCTGAAGCAGCAGCATCAGCGCTGTAACGGAAATGCCGATGGCAGCGCCTACCACAATGGCGTGAAACACCACGTTTTTAAACCCTTCCGTATCCTTCTTTCCCACCCGGATGGATGCCGCAATGCTGAAGGCACTGGAGCAGTCCCGGCTGACCGCATTGAGGAACCAGATCAGCCATGTCACAGCGCTGACAGCGCCCAGGGCCTCCACGCCGATATAGCGGCCAATAATGGCTGCGTCGGTCAGGGAATAGAGCTGCTGAAACAGGTTTCCCGCCATCAGCGGCAGGGCAAACTGGAAAATCTGTAGGGAGATTTTCCCGTCGGTCATATCAATATTTGTATTTCTTCCATTCATATGCCTGTATGCCTGCCTTTTATGAGATTGGGTGTTCTTCGGATGCTGTGTCCGGATTTTATAAGGGTGTCTGCCCGGAGAAAGCCCGGAAATCAGTCGTCAAACCGGCCGTACTTCTGGATGCCGTACATGACGGCCCGGAGGCTGGTCAGCTTGGTGCCGCAGTTCACAGAGCCAGCCGTGGCGACCTTCAGGCCCCGGGTTCCCAGTGCCTTTGCCATTTCGCAGTCCCGGCGAACCTCAGCGATGATCTTCTCCTCATCGTTGGTCAGCAGCGTCATGGGGCTCAGGCAGCCCTCCACGCAGGTATCGGGCATATACTTGCGGATCTGATCCAGCAGCACCGTGGGGCCAAAGTTGACCTGGGTGAAATTCAGCTTGCCCAGGATCGGCAGCAGGTGGGCCATCTCGGAGTCCGAATGCTGGAACCGGCAGTTTACCAGACGGTCAGGGCAGGTATAGTCAAAGATATCCTGCAAGATCGGGAAGGCGTATTCCTCATACAGCTCTGCGTTGAGCATGCAGCAGAAGTCGTCGTTGAACCGGTAGCCGTAGTGCATCTTTTCCAACTTCTCCGGGCCGGCCTCTTCGTTGAAAATGTCGATATAGCCCCGCAGGGTTCTGTGGATGGTGTCAAAGAAGCGATGGGCCAGGTCAGGCTCGTCCAGCATCAGCATGATGGTATTTTCCACGCCATACAGAGACATGGCCAGGGTGACAGGGCCACGAACCCGGCGGCCGTACCAGAAGGCGTCCGGTGTCTCGCCGGTCTCTTCAAAAATCCGCTTCTTTTCCGAATACCAGTTTGCGGGCAGGATAAACTCCCGGAGATTCCGAATGCGCTCATCCGCCCGATCCAGCTCCTTCTCCAGATCCTCCGGTGTCTTCAGGTCGCTCATCAGCCAGGGCAGGTCATTCTTGATCACATACTGTCCGCCAAACACCTCACCGTGGAGCTTGACAGGAGGATACTTCTGGTGAGGCATGGGGTTTTCATCCAGGACACGCTTGCCGATGATCCGCTCAGCCTTGTCATTGTAGCGTTTTTTGTATTCCGTCATCTCTGCCGGCGGCACGGCGGCCCAGGGATTGATGGGCAGCTCCAGCTCTCCAATGACTGCCTCGTCCTCCAGGTAGAACCCAAATGCCACCTGCTTTGCGTCCTTACAGAAGCAATTGTCCCGCAGGGCAACCTCATTGTCTTTCCAGAATTGCTCCACGTCCAGGTCGGGGTATCTCAGTTCTTCTTCCATGATTTCTCCTCCTAAATTATGATAATATGATTATCGGACTGACCTGGTGCGGAATAAACCCATGCCGGGATTTTGTGTTTATTCTTTTCCTGAGTCCGTTCGATAAATACGACTTTGGGTATCCTATGAGATTTTTATAAACACGAGTAAATATCATTCGAAAAAAGGAGCCGCTCAGGTGCTCCCCCGCTCAACCAGCATCATGGGATACTGTACACGAACGTTTCTTCGGTCCGCTCTGTCTGACAGCAGGATCTCGATTCCCTTCTTTGCGATTTCCTTCTTGGGATAGGCCACTGTTGTCAGCTGCGGATTTGTAATGTTGCCAGACGCCGTGCCGCCGAAGCCTGTTACAGCGATGTCCCCGGGAACGCTGTAGCCCCGTCTTTGCAGGAGGGAAATACACCGGGCTGCCTCTGAATCGTTGGAGACCACAAAAACCGTAGGCTCCCCGGGATTCCAAAGGGCAAGAGCCTTGTCAACATACTCATCCAGTGAGTATTGGTTTTCATAGGGTCCGATCACATTGGAAACCACAAAAACGTCCCGATCCAGCAGCAGGTCTCTTTTTTTTGCGGCATGCAGAAAGCTGTTCAACCGCAGTCCGCTGCCCAACGCCGCCTTTTCATCGGGCATCCGCTTGGTATATGTAGTGCCCAAATAGATTGCTTTTCGGTATCCCTTAACGTCCACCAGATGGTGCACCAGCTGCTCCATGCCGTCCGGGATGTCGCCGGAGACCACCGAAATATCCTCTGACAGGCTCTCATACTGCTTGGTCTGGAACAATACCGTTGGAACCTTTTTGGAAATCTGCTCCAGCTGGTCAGCGCTGAACATGTTGTTGGCAATAAACAGTCCGTCGCACTGCTGGGACAAAAGCATATCGGTATAAAAAGGGATTTTCTCCGCTGAACAGAACCCGACAGTAATGTAATACCCCTTTTCAAAGGCAAAGTTTTCCATTTCAATGGCCAATTCCAGGAACACATCATTGCGCATATCGTCAGACAGCACCAGCAGCTGATGTCCGTTTCGTTTTTTCAGGGATCGGGCAAAATAATTGGGATGGTAATCCAGCTCTTCCACCGCATGGAGTACCGCCTTTCGCTTTTCCTCACTGACATAATTGGAATTGTTCAGAACATAGGAAACCACCGCAGGGGAAACACCTGCAAGCTTTGCCACTTCATTCCGGTTTGCCATTTCCAACCTCCATGAATTTATACATTTCTAAATGATACAGTTCTGGATGCAAAATAGCAAATATGAAGCTGAAAAGAATTGGTTGGAATGAACAATTTTGTATCTGGCACAGAACCCGTATTTGCCATTTAGTATAAACGGGTTTTTTGGGTTTGTCAATCCCCAAACTTGAGAAATTGCGCGGCACTGCATGGCTGCAATTGCTTTCTATGGGAACCGTCTTCTGTATGTCAGTCTTCCGCGGAACCTGAAAAATCAGCGAAAGTCAAAGAAACGGTAGCAAAATCCGGGACGGTGTGATATACTTTGGGTAATCCAGCGGCGCTTTCCCTGGTTCGCGGAAG
>CAYMWT010000044.1:0-12847 GCA_964394055.1 uncultured Oscillospiraceae bacterium | reverse complement strand
TCAACAGAGTGCTGATGGATCTGACCCCGAAGCCGATTGGTACTATTGAGTGGGAGTAAGAAAATCATAACCAGAAATCCCTTGCCGGCGGCGATGTCGGCAAGGGATTTTGATTTCAGGTAAACAGAACAGGCTGCGGGAATGTAAAGCGTCGAGAAACGCAAGCGCAATAATAACATGCCAAATGTTACTATGTGTTGCTTGCAGCAATGGGCAATTTCTCGTACAATACCGGTGACACCAAAAAGGAGGTTGCCATCATGTTAAACGAAAATATAAAATCCATCCGAAAAGCAAAGGGACTTTCCCAGGAGGAGCTTGCCATCAAGCTGAATGTGGTACGACAAACCATCTCAAAATGGGAACAAGGCCTGTCGGTTCCCGATTCTGATATGCTTATCTCTATTTCGGAAGTGCTGGAAACACCCGTAAGCACCTTACTGGGAGAATCCATTGTTTTGCCAAATGCCGATGATCTGAAAGTCATCTCGGAAAAGCTGGAAGTAATCAACCTGCAGCTTGCACAAAGAAGAAAAACAGGAAGAAGCATCCTTCGTTGGCTGCTTATCTCCCTGTGTATCCTTCTCGTCATGGGTTTCGCCGCCCTATGGGTATTAAACAGCCCTTACCTGGGTTGGGATTATCATGACCCCGAATCCGCTGTTGCGGGCGTTGCCTTTCACGCCTTTGAATGGCTGTTTGTCAGAGCAGCGCCGGTTATCCTCACAGGCTCCATCGTTGGGATCTTTTTGCTAAGGAAGAAAAAGTAAAATGATCGAACCCAGCCGGACGGATGTTACAGCAGTATTGGCTGAATCTGCCTTCCTTCCAGCGCCTCCTCCAACGTCTGAGGCAGCCTGGAAAAATCGGCCACCAGACTGGTGGGCTTTCCAAAGGCATCATCCTGGCCAAAGGGCACAAAATAAAAGTGCTTTCTGGCCAGGAGCTTCCCGATGTTTTCCGCCGCGCCTGCCAGGCCGTCATTGGTGGATACTGCCACTACCACCGGACGACCGTTCCTCAGGTGGCTTTTCGCAGCCATGGTCACCGGCGTATCGGCAATGGAATGGGCCAGCTTTGCCAGGGTATTGCCGGTACAGGGGGCAATCACCAGAATGTCCAGCAGCTTTTTGGGGCCAATCGGTTCTGCCTGGGCAATGGTGTGCAGCGGTTGCGTGCCGCAGATCTCCCGGGCCAAAGCAATGTGTTCCTCAGCCGTTCCAAACCGACTGTCAATGGTATAGGATGCCTCCGAGAAAATAGGCGTTATCTGATAATCCCGGCTCAGCAGCTCCATAATGGGAAAAACCTTGGAATATGTACAAAACGAGCCGCACATGGCAAATCCGATATTCATTCCCTTTCCTCCCTCAAAAACGCCAAAACCTGCTTTCCAATCAGGGCACCGGAGGATTCCGGCGCGTGGATTCCCGGCAGGCCTCTGGCCCAAATGACATCTTCACCTTGCAATCCCCTTTGGGATGCCAGATCGATTTTCAGGCAACCGGAACAACGGCGCAATGCCTCTTCCGAAAGCACCGCCTCCGGCGCCGTATTGAAGATCACCCGGAACCCAGGCAGTATCCTATCCATTTCCGCCGTATCCACCGTCTCATAGCCAAGGGCGCTGAGCATAGCGCGGTCAGATTCCTTTCTGGCTCCCACAGTGACCTCGGCTCCAAGGGCTTTCAGCATCTGACCCAGACACTTCCCGATCCTGCCCCAGCCGATAATCAGTATGGGACAGTCCCGGAAAACCACAGGCAGCCTCTCCCCTGCCACCCGGATGGCGCAGTCCGCCGTAATGGCAGCATTTTCCGCGACATACCCCGGATCCTGCATCAGATCCATCAGCCGGTAACCGGAAAGGGCCGAATGCTTCAGATTCCCTCCAAGCACTGTGATCTCCGGCGGCAGCATGGCAAGCAGCCTGCCCACGTCTCCCCCGCCCCGAAGAGCCCCGTCCTGTCCAAAGCTTGGCACATCCAGAAGCAAATGGGTCACTTCCGGACTTGGATGGTCAATGGTGGAAATACCAGAGGCTTCCAGAAGGCCAGCGGCATAGCGACTGGCCGGTGTGCTTCCGGCGATGTAAACCAGATACGATTCCATCTGCATCACTCCTTTGCGCCAGAATATGCCTGAGTCCCTGCCTTGGTGCTTGATTTTTTGCAGAAAAACGGTATAATGGTTTTAAGAGGTGAGGCGTGTGCAGCGATTTGGTTATCTACATGATATGGTGGATGTGAAAGTACTGATTTTATTCATTCTGTCCCGGGTTAAATATCCGGTGGATATTCAGCAGATCTACGAGCTGTGCTACCAGGACGACAGCCTGAGCTACTTCGACGTCTGTACCGCCGTACCGGAAATGGTGTCGTCGGGACATCTGGAGGTCACCGGGGACGGCAAGTATGTGATTACGGCCAAAGGCCGGGAGGATGGGGAAACCACCAAAAACGACATTGCCTTCACGGTAAAGCAGAACGCGGAAAATGCCATTGACCAATTCAACCGCCGGATTCACCGGAGCAGCTTTGTCAAAACCCGGGTAGAGCCCCGGGAAAATGGGGAATTCGGCGTCATTATGAGTCTGAGTGATGATATGGGCACGCTGATGACCATGGAGCTAACCGCTCCTGACAGTCGTCAGGCTGTCAGGCTGAGCCGCCTGTTTGAGAAAAAGGCGGAAGCGGTCTATAACCTGACCATGGCAGAGCTTCTGGACGAAGAAGAAATGGAATAAAAATATCCTCCCAGCCCTTTTGGCTGGGAGGATTCCTTATTTCAGAGGTTTTTTACAGGGCTTTCAGTGCGGCCAGGAGGAAATCCCAGGTTCGCCTGGTGGAAGCGATGTCCAGCTTCTCCCGACTGGTGTGGATGTCGTGCATCTGAGGCCCAATGGAAATGCAGTCCAGACCCGGCAGCTTTTCGCTGAACAGGCCGCATTCCAGGCCCGCGTGGATGGCCAGCACCTCCGGATCCTTTCCGAACATCTCCCTGTACACCGGTACCATAATGTCCCGGAGACGGGAATCCTTTTTGAACTCCCAGGCCGGATACTCTCCCCCAACGGTAAAGGATGCTTCATAGAAGGAGGCAATGGTCTTCAGCTGTTCCAGCAGCTCCTCCTTCTCTGCATTCACACTGCTGCGGACGGAGAAGGTGACGCTGAGACGCTCTCCCAGCTTCACAATGCCCATGTTCAGGCTGGTCTGCACCAGTCCGTCAATATCCTTGCTCCAGGCCTGTATGCCGTTGGGAGCAGCACACAGCAGTCCGATGACCTTGGCAGTGGATTCCGTGGACAGGCTGTTGCCACCCAGGGCATCCACGTCGAAGGCCTGGATGGAGGCCTCCGGCTCGTCATACTTCTCCCGGATCTCCGCCTGAAGCGTCTCGGCAATGGCATTGATCCGCTCCAGCTGGATGCCCATGGCAACCAGCGTCGCCTGGCAGGTATGAGGGATCACGTTATCCTTGCTGCCGCCGGACAGACTGGTCAGGCACAGGGGCATGATATTCTGGATCCGGGACATAAACTCGCCCATGACCTTGTTGGCGTTGGCACGATTCTTGTGAATCTCCGCGCCGGAATGGCCGCCCTGAAGTCCGGATACGCTGAGCCGGATGCAGGGGCCATAAACCGGCTTCCGATCCACAGGCAGAGAGATCACCGCATGGGCGCCGCCGGCGCAGGATACAGTGAAAATGCCCTCATCCTCGCTGTCCAGGTTGATCATGGTGCGGCCCTTCAGCATGGAAAGGTCAATGGCATTGGCGCCCAGAAGACCGATTTCCTCGTCTACGGTGATGATAACTTCAAGAGGCGGATGGGGAATGGTTTTATCTGCCAGCAGAGCCAGACCGTAGGCTACGGCAATGCCGTCATCTCCACCCAGGGTGGTGCCCTTGGCGAACACAAAGCTCTCATCGTGGGTCACGTCCAGGCCCTCAGTGGCCATATCCAGGGTCACGCCGGGATCCTTGTCGCAGACCATATCCATATGTCCCTGCAAAATCACAGGTTCATGGTTTTCCATACCGCAGGTACCCTCTCCAAAGAGGATCACATTGTTCATTTCGTCCTGAATATAGTTCAGTTCATGTTTTCTGGCAAATTCCACCAGATAGTCAGATATCTGCTTTGTATTATGAGAACCGTGGGGAATGGCACAGATATCTTCAAAATAGCCAAATACGTTGGCGGGCTCCAAGTCCGCAAGCTTTCCAGCATTCATGAATTGTCACTCCTTAAGCATATCATTTTGATCACCGCAACAGTATAGCACAGCTTCCTGGAAAAATCTACCCAAATAAGTTCCCATACCCTGGTGATAATTTGGTATAACCTACCTTTTTACCCTTCGAAAAAAACAATATCCACTTGCTGCCGGAAGGACATCCTTTGGGCCTGTGTTCCTTCAGTTCTCCTGGGCATTCCTTTCCCGGGAAGCCCGTTCCCCCTGGGCTACGATCCGGAAGAACTTCCCCATCAGTGGGATGTAGGTGACAATGAATACCGCTCCTGCCGCCAAGGCCGCCGTTTTCTTCTTTTGGGAAGGCAGGGAAATCCCCGTCAGCACCCCAATGGCTGCCAGGCAGAATTTGATCATGGCAAGATCCTTCCAGTCGCTCTGCTTTACATACGCGTCCGCGTAACCAAATAGTTTTTTCATAGCACTTCCTCCTTATCTGCTTCCGGATTATCTGTACAGAGAGTCATTGACCTTCTTTTTTTATTGTAACATATCTGCCTGAATTTGCAACGGAATATCTTTTATTTCTCTTCCCAAATCGTTGCGAATCAAAAAATAAAAGCAGACCGTGCAAATACACAGTCTGCCTTTTATTGGGATGTTCCATCCCATCTTTGAACATTAAACCAGGCTCAGGGCCAAAGTCAGGATGACCCAGGCAATGGCGATCCACTTGGTGGACGTTGCCAGGATATGATCCATGCCACCCTTGTTCTTGCTCAGGTAAGAATCAGACGCACCGGTCAGCGCGCCGGACAGACCAGCTTCCTTGCCGGACTGAAGCAGAACAACCACGATCAGGGCAACGCTGCACAGCGTTTCCAGTACGATCAGAATTGTTTCCAAAACACCCATTTTACTTAACCTCCCTCCGCTCTCATTCGCGGATACAAATGGAAATTTTATCGAAATACACGTCAGTTACATGACAGCCCATATATGATAGCATATTGGCGTCAAAATATCAAGTATCATTTCGATATTCTTTTACTTTTTATTTCTGCACCCAGTTGCCTGTGGCGAGACAGTTGAGATAGGCCTCAACGAAGGGATCCAGTGCGCCGTCCATCACCGCGTTCACGTTGGAGGTTTCACAGCCGGTGCGGGTATCCTTCACCAGGGTGTAGGGCATAAACACATAGTTGCGGATCTGGCTGCCCCATTCGATCTTCTGCTGGACGCCCTTGATGTCCGCAATGTTTGCCAGATGCTCCCGTTCCCGGATCTCCACCAGCTTACTGCGCAGCATCTTCAGACAGGTCTCCTTGTTCTGGAACTGGCTCCGTTCCGTCTGGCAGGATACCACGATTCCCGTGGCCTTGTGGATCAGACGAACAGCGGAGGATGTCTTGTTGATATGCTGGCCGCCGGCGCCGGAGGAACGGTAAACCTGCATCTCATAGTCCTCCTGCCGGATCTCAAAGTCCTCGGAATCATCCTCGATCTCCGGGATTACCTCGATGGCGGAGAAGGAGGTCTGACGGCGGGCGTTTGCGTCAAAGGGGGAAACCCGCACCAGACGATGCACGCCGTTTTCACCCTTCAGGAAGCCATAGGCATTGTCTCCCTCCACCATGATGGAAGCGGATTTAATACCGGCCTCGTCCCCCTCCTGGTAGTCCAGGATCTTATAGGTAAAGCCGTGGCGCTCCGTCCAGCGGGTATACATCCGGTAGAGCATCTGACACCAGTCCTGGGCCTCCGTGCCGCCAGCGCCGGCCTGGAAGCTCATGATGGCATTGTTCTTGTCATACTTCCCGGTGAGCAGGGTTTCCAGACGGCAGGTTTCCATTTCCTCCTCCAGCTTTTCGAAGCCTTCCTTCAGCTCGTCCAGCATGGAGTCGTCATCTTCCTCCTGGGCCATTTCGCAGATGGTCATAAGATCGTCCCAGGCGGAGAGCATTTTCTCATAATGCTCCACCTTTGCCTCTGTCTGCTTGGTCTTTACCACAATCTTCTGGCTCTTATCCGGGTCATCCCAAAAGCCGGGAGCTTCCTGCATTGCGTGAAGCCGCTCCAGCTCATTGCGCAGACCATCCACGTTCAAAGAATCCGACAAGCCTACCAAAGCAGGGCGGCAGTCATTGAGTTTCTGTTTATAGGAATCAAATTCAATATTCATGGCAATTCACTCATTTCTACATAGGTTTCTTTTGACCATCTTTTCACGAATACAAGTATATCCAAAAATGCCGCCGCTGTCAAGCGTTACCACAGGTGAAAAAGCTCCCACCTTCCAATGAGGGTGGGAGCTTTGGGAAAACCGGAATTACACCTTGAAGTTGACGGAGGTTGCGCCGTCATCCTCGCTCTGGAACTCATAGTCCTTGCCGGGCAGGATGGCATTGAGAAGGATACCCACGATGGAGCCAACAGCCAGACCGGACAGCTTCACCACGCCGATCTGAACTGCGCCGGCCGCGCTGGTGGAAATGCCCAGAGACAGCACCAGGATCAGAGCGGCAATGATCACGTTCCGGGTGTTGGTGAAATCGACCTTGTTCTCCACCACGTTCCGGACGCCCACAGCGGAGATCATGCCGTACAGCACCAGGGACACGCCGCCGATGGTAGCGGTGGGCATGGCGTTGATCAGGGCAGCGAACTTGGGGCTGAAGCTCAGGACGATGGCGAAAATGGCAGCCAGACGAATGACCTTGGGGTCAAAGACCTTGGACAGAGCCAGGACACCGGTATTCTCGCCGTAGGTGGTGTTGGCAGGAGCGCCAAACAGGGAGGCCAGGGTGGTTGCAAGGCCGTCGCCCATCAGGGTGCGATGCAGGCCGGGATCCACCAGGAAGTCCTGCTCAACCGTGGAAGAAATGGCGCAGATGTCGCCGATATGCTCCATCATGGTGGCAATGGCCAGCGGCACGATGGTGAAGCAGGCGGTCACCAGCAGACCGGCGTCAAAGTCAGAGCTGAGCAGGCCGAACACGGTACGCTCAAAGTGGATGGGAATGCCGAACCACTGCGCCTCGGAGACAGCGGCGGCAACCGCGGCCCGGGAAGCGGGATCGATGATCATGGACACCAGGTAGGAGGTGACAACACCGATCAGAATGGGAACGATCTTCACCATGCCCTTGCCCCACATGTTGCAGACAATGACCACCAGGATGGCAATGATGGCCACCAAAGCGTTGGCAGCGCAGTTATTGATAGCAGAGGAAGACAAAATCAGACCAATGGAAATAATGATGGGGCCGGTAACGATGGGAGGGAAGAACTTCATAACCTTCTTCACGCCCACGGACTTGACCACGGCTGCCAGGATCACATACATGAGACCGGAAACCGCCACAGCGAAGCAGGCATAGGGCAGCAGGCTAGCTTCCCCGTTGGGAGCAATGATGCTGTAGCCAGCCAGATACGCAAAGGAAGAGCCCAGGAATGCGGGAACCTTGCCCTTGGTGATCAGGTGGAACAGCAGTGTGCCCAGACCTGCGAACATCAGGGTGGTTGCAACGTCCAGACCAGTCAGGGTAGGCACCAGAACGGTGGCGCCAAACATGGCGAACATGTGCTGCAAACCCAGAATCAGCATCTTGGGCGTTCCCAGCTCCCGGGCGTCATAAATGGCACCGGGTACCGTGTGTTTTTCTCTAGCCATTGATTGTACCTCTCTTTTCATATGAAATTGTCGGGCTTTTCTGCCCTGAAAGATTATAGTGGATATGGCGGTATTTTGCAAGGTTTTTTTCTCTGAATTGCGTTTTTTGTTTTTTTGCCGGATGTTGCCGGGAAAAGCACCGGATTTACAGGGCGTTATGCACACTTTCCACAGACTTCTCCACAACTTTTCCCAGCAATTCCTTCAAAATATGTCATTTTGATAACATTTTAGTAACCTTTTCTGATTTCAACCGGCCATGAAAAAGGGACGGCTTACCCGTCCCTTTTCAGCGTATAGAAAAAGCCTCGCAGAGTTCGCCGCCGCAGCGGCGAAAAAGATAGGAACATTTTCTGCCAGGGCGTGTACCTGGCAGAAAATACATCTCTGGCTGCGTGTGTGCGAGTTGTGCGCCCTTCGGCGCACAAGGAGTGCGCTAAGCAGACTGCCAACCCTTCCGTCGAAAAGCCCCAACAGGGATTTTCGACGGTCTAAAAAGGGACGGCTTACCCGTCCCTTTTGGATACTCTTTACAATGCCTCACCCAGAATGGATTTCGTAGCATAGGCATTCAGGCGCATATCCGCCGTGTTTCCCGCCAGATATTCATAATAGGCCTGTGCCCCGATCATAGCGCCATTGTCGCCGCACAGCTTCAGAGGCGGCATATAAACCTCCGCTCCCAGCTTTTCTGCCGCTGCCAGAATATCGGCACGGATCCGGGAGTTAGCAGCTACACCGCCTGCCACAGCGATCTTCCGATAGCCGGTCTGCTCCATGGCCATCACTGCCCTTGGAACCAGGGTATCGGATACAGCGGCTGAGAAGGAAGCGCAGAGGCTGGGAATGTCCAGCTCCTCCCCTACCTGCTCGGCATGGTGAATGAGATTCAGGGCGGCGGTTTTCAGACCGGAGAAGCTCATATTGTAGGGATTTTCTCCGGGCTTGCTTCGGGGCAGCGTATACCTATGCTCGTCACCCAATTTCGCCGCCCGATCCAGAGCGGCGCCTCCGGGATAGGGCATTCCCAGCACCCTGGCCACCTTGTCAAAGCTCTCCCCTGCCGCGTCATCCAGCGTGGTACCCAGAATGTTCATATCCGTGTAGTCCTTAACCTCCACGATCATGGTATGACCCCCGGAGACCACCAGGCACAAAAAGGGCGGCTCCAATTCCGGATAAGCCAGGTAGTTGGCTGCAATATGTCCCCGGATATGATGAACGGGAATCAAAGGCTTCCCCATGGCCAAAGCCGCTGCCTTGGCAAAGTTCACACCCACCAGTACCGCGCCAATCAGGCCCGGGGCATAGGTCACGGCAACGGCGTCAATGTCCTGCCGTGTCAGTCCGGTCTGGCTGAGAGCCTGATCCGCCAGACCGTAAATGGCCTCAATATGCTTCCGGGAGGCAATCTCCGGCACCACGCCGCCGTAGATCCGGTGCAGATCCACCTGGGAGGCAATGCAGTCGCAGAGAATTTCCCGGCCATCCCGTACGATTGCCACAGCGGTCTCATCGCAGGAGGATTCCACTGCCAGAATGTTCATAGTTCAAGCTCCTTTCGCAGGATATCCGCGTCTTCCCTGGGACTGCGGTAATAGTTTTTCCGTCTCCCCACCGCTTGAAAACCCAACTTTTCATACAGATGCTTTGCGGGATCATTGGAGGCACGCACCTCCAATGTCAGGCAGTGGCTGCCCTGAGCCTTCAGGCCTTCCATCAGGGCCAGAACCAACGCTTCCCCAATTCCCTGTCTTTGGTAATCCGGATGAACGGCCAGGTTCATCATATCCGATTCCCCAAGCACGGTTTGGGATCCGACGTATCCCGTCACGATATCCCCATCCATTGCCACCAGCCAGTAAGAAAGGTCGTTGCTCAGCTCGGACTGAACACTTTTTTCGTCCCAGGGGGCGGAAAAGAACCGCTTTTCCAGGGCCGCAATCTGAGGAACGTGGCGTTCCTCCATTTGGGTAATGATCATTTCGCTTCGTACCAGCTTTTTCCGTATTTTGCCTCCGCTGTCAGGGGCACATGGAGCTTTGCCACATTCTCCATCTCCCGGCTGACCAGGGCGGCCACAGGCTCGGCAATCTCCTCCGGGCATTCCACGATCAGCTCGTCATGCACCTGAAGCAGCAGCTGCGCCTCCGGGAAATTCTCATTGAGAGCTTTCTCCACACGGATCATGGCAAGCTTGATGATATCGGCGGCGGTACCCTGGATGGGCGTATTCAGGGCGATCCGTTCCGCGCCGCTGCGGACATTAAAGTTACTGCTCTTCAGCTCAGGGATATACCGGCGGCGGCCATACAGGGTTTCGGTATACCCGACCTCCCTGGCATCGGCCACCACCTGCTTCATATAGCTGCGAACACCCCGGTAATTATTGAGATAATTGTCAATATACTCCCGGGCCTCGTAACGGCTGACCCCGATATCCTCCGCCAGGGAGAATTCGGAAATGCCGTAGACGATGCCAAAGTTCACCGCCTTGGCATGACGGCGTTGAAGGGGCGTCACCGCTTCGGCGGGGACCCCGAAGACCTGGGAGGCGGTAGCCGTGTGGATATCCACCCGGTCGCAGAAGGCCTCCTGCATGGTCTTGTCATCCGCGATATGAGCCAGCACCCGCAGCTCGATCTGGCTGTAGTCCGCGTCTACCAGTACACACCCTTCCATTGGCACAAACATCTTCCGAATCTCCGCGCCCAAGTCCGTCCGGACAGGAATGTTTTGCAGATTCGGCTCCGTGGAGGAAAGACGGCCTGTAGCCGTCACCAGGTTCTGGAAGGTGGTGTGAATTCTGCCATCCTCCTGAATTTCCTTGATCAGGCCATCGGCATAGGTGGATTTCAGCTTGGTGAGCATCCGGTAGTCCATCACCGCAGGTACGATCGGGTGCTTGTCCTTCAGCTTTTCCAGAACCTCCGCACTGGTGGAGTAACCCTTCTTGGTCTTCTTCATGGGCGGCAGGCCAAGCTTCTCAAACAACACCTCTCCCAGCTGAATGGGTGAATTGATATTGAAGGATTCCCCGGCATAGCCGAAGATCAGGCTTTCACAGTCGGCGATCCGCTGGGCCAGCATCTCTCCGAACTGCTCCAGCTGTCCCCGGTGAATGGAAATGCCCCGTTTCTCCATCCGGTAAAGAACCTGGCACAGAGGCAGCTCGATCTCCCTATACAGGGCTGTCTCGCCGTTCTTTTCCAGCTCCTCTTCCAGTATGGGCTTCAGCTGCCACAGAGCTTCCGCGCACCCCGCAGCATCCCCGTCCTCCACCTGAGTACCCAGGAAGGTGGTTGCCAGCTTGCTTACAGGATAATCGGACTGAGAGGGATTCAGGTCATAGGCTGCCAGGGCCGTATCGAAAATACAGCTGTCATAGGCAAGACCCATTTCGTCCAGCCGGTGCGCCACAGACTTGCTGTCATGGAGAATCAGATTTTTCCCGGAGAGGGAAAGGCCGTTCATCTGCACCTCCATAGGTGTCAGGGCGCACACCCCGTCTTCCCAGGCAATGCCCATGCTACCATCCTCCGCCACATATATGGCGCAGGTGGTCACGGTCTGGGGCATCTCGTCCTTCCGCTCCAACGGCTGCACCTTTGTTTCTGTCTTTGGTGCCTCCGCCGCAGCCCCCCGAAGGCCATACTTGTCGATCAGCCGGACAAATTCCAGCTTCTGGAACAGCTCGTACAGCTTTGCCCGGTTGTATGGCTGAACAATGGCATCCCGGGGCGCAAATTCAATGGGAGCCTCCGGCCGGATGGTGGCAAGATCATAGGACAGATACGCCATGTCCTTACTGTTTTCCAGCTTTTCCCGCAGCTTGGGTCGGATGGAGGGATCCTTCAGGTTTTCATATACGCCGTCCAGACTGCCGAATTTCGCCAGCAGCTCCTTGGCTGTCTTGGGGCCTACCCCGGCCACGCCGGGAATGTTGTCGGAGGAATCTCCCATAAGGGCTTTCAGGTCAATCAGCTTTTTCGGCTCAAAGCCGTATTCCTCCCGGAACTTTTCTTCCGTATATAAGGTGGCGCTGGTCTGTCCCGGCTTGGAGATCACCAGCTTCACATGGACATTCTCGTCGATCAGCTGCAAGCTGTCCCGGTCACCGGTGACCACCACACACTCCCAGCCGTTGTTGGAGCAAATCCTGCCCACCGTGCCGATGACATCGTCTGCCTCCCAGCCCTGGCACTCATAAATGGGAATGTTCATGGCCCGGAGGACATCCTTCATAATGGGCATCTGCTGGGCAAGCTCCTCGGGCATTCCATGGCGGTTGGCCTTATAGCCATCGTACTTCAGGTGCCGGAAGGTAGGCCCATGGAGGTCGAAGGCCACACACACCGCCTCGGGCTGTTCCTCCTTTTCCATCCGTTCCAGAATATTCAGGAAACCATAGATTGCATGGGTATAAAGCCCCTCCCGTGTGGTGAGGGGCTTTACGCCAAAATAAGCTCGGTTAATTACACTGTTTCCGTCCAGAATCAGCAGCTTCATACTTTTCTCCACTTGGCGCCCTGGGGCGTATCGATGATCTCAATGCCTCTGGCCTTCAGCTCATCCCGGATCCGATCCGCCTCGGCAAAGTTCTTTGCCTTTTTCGCAGCGGTACGGGCGGCAACCATGGCATCGATCTCAGGATCGGCGCTGACGGCCTCCTCCTCAGCCTGCTTCTTGCGCAGGTTCTCGGCGGCGGAAATCAGATTCAGGGACAGCACCTGGTCAAAGTCAGCCACAGCGGCCAGCTTGGTAGCATCATTGCACTTCGCCTTCAGCACGTCATACAGGGCCGTAACCGCAACGGAAGTATTCAGGTCGCCATTCAGGGCATTGACGAATCGATCCTTCAGCTTGTTGAAGGCTTCCACATCCACTTCCCCATCCTGCTTCAGGGCGGCGATTCTGGCGATCAGCTTGTCATAGGCCGCTACGGCGTTGTCCAGGTTCTCCCAGGAGAACACCA
>CAYMWT010000043.1:0-12893 GCA_964394055.1 uncultured Oscillospiraceae bacterium | reverse complement strand
GCTAAGCATCCGTAAGACACTATGTGTCAACGGCTGCTAAGTCCCGGAGGGAGAGCCAAGGGGCTGGTTTAAACATGTGTACTGGTCAAAAAATAGTGAAATCTACTTGGCTCCCCCTTCGGGGGAGCTGGCACGGCGTAAGCCGTGACTGAGAGGGCTAGGAGAGGGCACAGCAAAGCCCCTCAGCCAGGGCTGAGGGGCAAAAACTTATGTGGTTTCTCTTGTGATGTTCCGCAGCCAGATGTACTTGCGGTAATGGTGGAATACCACCGGGAGCTTGATGATCTCGTCCATGTTGCACAGGCAGAACACCACCGGCGCGGGCAGATGCCACCAGAAGGCCGCCATCAGGCTTATCGGGACGCTGATGCACCACATGAAAATAATGTTGGTCTTCATGTCGAATTTGGCGTCCCCACCTGCGCCGAAGATGCCGTCCAGCACCACATGGTTTATGGACTGGGCCGCGATGTTGAAGCAGATGAAGGCAATCATGATCTTCAGGTATTCGGCAGCCTTGGGAGTCAGCTGGGTGATGTTCATGATCACCGGGGTCAGGGCTGCCAGGGCCAGAGCGGTGCAGATGCCCACCACAATGGCCAGCTTGGTCAGCCGGGCCCCATAGGCCTTGGCCTTGTCCAGCAGATTGGCTCCCAGCAGGTTGCCGATCATAATGCCGGCGCCGCCGCCCACGCCCCGGATCAGGCAGGAGATCAGGCTCTTGACCACGGAGACAATGGAGTTGGCCGCCACCGCGTCTCCGTCCATGTGGCCCAGCACCACGGAGTAGGACATATAGGCAATGCCCCAGACCAGGCTGGCGCCGATGACAGGAGTGGTGTAGCGGAGGAAGTCCTGATAGAGGAGCTTGTCGTTCTTTTCCAGCAGTCCCTTCCACCGCAGCTGTACGTTGCCCTTGCGTTTGGTGACGATCACGGCGAGGATCAGCTCCACCAGCCGGGCAATGACTGTTGCCAGAGCCGCGCCCTGAATGCCCAGGGCAGGAGCGCCCAGCAGACCGAAGATGAACACGGCGTTGAGCAGAATGTTCACGATCACCGCAATGGAGCTGATAATGGAGCTTTCGGCGGTGTGATCCGTGTTTTTCAGCAGGGCGAAATAGACCTGGGTGATGCCGCAGAGGAAGTAGGAGGGAGCCACCACCCGGAGATAGGAGGCCCCCAGAGGGATCAGAGCCTGGTCGCTGGTGAGGATGGACATAATGGTGGTTGGGACGAACAGGGCGGCCAGTGTCACCCCGCCTCCCAGCACCAGAATGATTTTCAGACCCGCGGGAGCGATCTTCTCAATGGAGCGGCCATCGCCCTTGCCCCAGTATTGGGCGGCCATAATGCCCACGCCAATGCTGAAGCCGGTCACCAGCAGATTCAGGAAGAACTGCACATTTCCCGCCTGGGATACGGAGGCCATGCTCTGCTGATCCAGCCGTCCCAGCATTACCGCGTCTGTCACGCTGACCAGGGCCAGCATGAAGCTCTGCACCGCAATGGGCACCACCAGATGCATAAGCTCAGAATAGAAGGTGTCTTTGTCTGATCGTATGGTTTTCATGGATCCTCCTGTGTTGCAACAGAAAATTTTTTCACATTGCTCTTATCTTATACGAAACGCCCTGGGGATGCAAGTGTTATTTTTCATAAACGACGGATTTCTCAGAAGAAATTGCGGAGCCTCCCGACGTTTGGTGTCTGCCATAGCCTGGCAGGCAGGAAGAAAACAAAATAGCAGAAAAACATCCCCCCAGGGGGCTTGTGGAAAGAACGGGAATCTGATATTCTTGTATCGATAAAAGGAATGCCCCGGTCTGGCCGGTACCGAAACCGGGGCAAAACCGGAATCCTCCCAAAACAGGAGTGCCTCCTTATTATATAAGGAGGCCCCGGAAAAAGAAAGGAACAGTTTGTGAAAAAGCGGATTGCGATGTTACTGGTTCTGGCCATGTGTCTGGGCCTGGCCGCCTGCGGCGGCTCTGCCACGACGGAAGTGCCGGGAACTGAGAAAGCCAGTGCAGCGGAAGGGAAGGACAGTGTGGTAATTGCCATTGCCAGCGAAATGGACACCCTGGATCCCACAAAGGGCTGGGGCCATGGCAACGCCCCGCTGCTACAGTCTACCCTGATCAAATACACTGCGGATATGACCTTTGAGAATGACCTGGCTACCGGCTATACCCTGTCCGATGACGGCCTTGTCTACACCTTCACCCTCCGTGAGGATGCTTACTTCACCGACGGCGAGCAGGTGACAGCCGACGATGTTGTATTCACCTTCAACAAGTGCATCCACGACCAGACCTCGGCTGACCTGGCTTACGCGGATCGGGCGGAGAAGGTGGACGACTTCACGGTTACCATCACCCTGAAGCAGCCCATTTCCTTCTTCCTGAACACCATTGCCTCCATTGGCATCGTTCCTGAGCATTGCTATGATGCCGAAGCCTATGGAACAAATCCTGCCGTTGGCTCCGGCCCCTACAAATTTGTGGAGTGGAAGCAGCAGGAGCAGCTGATTCTGGAGGCCAACGAAAACTACTATATGGGCGCGCCGGCCATCAAAAAGGTTACCATTGTGTTTATGGAAGAGGATGCCGCCCTGGCCGCGGTGAAGGCGGGAACGGTGGACGCTGCCTGCTCTGCCGCGACCCTGGCCGCTACCCAGATCCCCGGCTACCATGTGGAGGCGGTGGCTTCCGCGGACAACCGGGGCTTCACCCTGCCCATGGTTCCCGATGAGGGAAAGGTCACGGCCAGCGGCTACCCCTATGGCAACAACGTGACCTGCAACCTAGAGATCCGCCAGGCCATCGCCTACTGCATTGACCGTCAGCTGGTCGCGGACATTGCCCTGAACGGGTATGGCCGTCCCGCCTACTCCGAGAACGACGGTATGCCCTGGAACAACGCGGAGGTGAAGATCGACACCGATGTGGAATATGCCAGAAAGCTTCTGGCAGACAAGGGCTGGGCGGACACCGACGGGGACGGGATCGTGGAAAAGGACGGCCTGAAGGCGGAGTTCACGGTGCTGTATCCCTCCGGGGATTCTGTCCGTCAGGCTGTGAGCATGGCCGCGGCGGAGCAGGCCCGTGACATTGGCATTCACATTTTGGTCGAAGGTACCAGCTGGGACGATCTGGCCAAGCGGATGTTCTCCTGCGGCGTGGTCATGGGCTGGGGCGCTGCCACTCCCTCTGAGAGCTATTACCTGTATCGCAGCGAGGGCGCCCTTCTGGATGACTTCTACAATCCCGAGTGCTACCAGAATCCGGTAACCGACGGCTATATGCAGGCCGCCCTCCAGGCGCTGACCGTTGAGGAAGCGTATGGAAACTGGCAACTGGCCCAGTGGGACGGGAAGACCGGCACCGCCATGAAGGGCCTGTGCCCCTGGGTGTGGATCGTGAACCTGGATCACGTTTACTTCGTCCGGGATGGCCTGTCCATCGGCGAGCAGCCCATCCACCCCCATGGTCACTCCATTCCCCTGATCCAGAATCTGGAAAACTGGAGCTGGACGGCGTAAGGTTTCCCAATCTGCCGATATCGGGCATACCGCCATAGGACGGTATGCCCTTTCCCCCTGAAAAATAAGCAATTGAAAGGGAGAACCTTTCGGCCTTTTCAACTGCTTATTTGCCGGAAAGAAAGGAACAGCGACATGAACAAAAACGGAAAGCGTATGGTTCAAAGCGTCTTATTGTATAGCCTGAAGGTCATATCCCTGCTGCTGGCGGTGAGCATCATCGCCTTTGCCCTGGTTTGCGCCTCCCCCATTGACCCGGTGCAGCAGTATATCCTGGGGCTGGGGACGGCCGTATCCCCGGAGCGGCGGGCGGCCATTGAGGAATACTGGGGGGTGAACCAACCGCCTGTGGAGCGGTATTTTCACTGGCTGGGCAGCCTGTTACGGGGAGACCTGGGGGAATCTGCCCTCTACCGCCGTCCGGTGGCGGATATCATTGGGGAGCGGTTTGTCAATTCCCTGGCGCTGATGCTCTGTGCCTGGGTGCTCTCCGGCGTGATCGGCTTCACCCTGGGCTGCGTCATGGGGATGTATGAGGACAGGTGGCCGGATCGGATCCTCAAGAAGATCTGTTATCTACTGTCCTCTGTCCCCACCTTCTGGCTGGGCCTTGTGCTGGTGCTGGTATTCGCCGTGAACCTCGGCTGGTTCCCGACCGGTCTTTCCAGTCCCATTGGCGTGCGGGAGGAGGATGTGACACTGCTCCAGCGGCTTCACCATCTGGCGCTGCCTGCCATCACCCTGAGTCTCATGTCCTTTGCCAACATTGCGCTCCATACCCGGCAAAAGCTTATCGATGTGCTCAACAGTGAGTATGTTCTGTTTGCCCGTGCCCGTGGAGAGGGAAGGTGGACGATCCTGCGCCGCCATGGTCTGCGGAATATTCTGCTGCCGGCCCTTACCCTGCAATTCGCGTCCTTTGCCGAGCTTTTTGGAGGCTCGGTTATGGCCGAGAACGTATTCAGCTATCCGGGACTGGGCAGCGCGGTGTCTGCCGCGGGCCTGAATTCCGATGTGCCGCTGCTGCTGGGCGTGACAATCTTCTCCGCCCTCTTTGTCTGCGTAGGCAACACCATTGCCAATCTCCTGTACGGGATCGTGGATCCTCAGATCCGGGAGGTGTCCGAATGAAAAAGATGAACCGCCGCACCAGAACCCTGATCCTGACGATCCTGATGGCCGTGCTGCTGATTGCCGTTTATGCCGCCGGTATGCTGGTGCCTGACAGCTACGTTGCTTCCAGCCTCCGGAATACGAAATTGCCTCCAAGCCTCCGCCACCTTTTCGGTACGGACGCCCTGGGCCGGGATCTGTTCTGGCGCACCATCAAGGGCCTGTCCGTCAGTATGACCGTGGGGATCGTGGCCAGCGGCATCAGCGCTGTCATTGCCGTGCTTGTGGGGATCCTGGCGGCTACCGGCTCAAAAAAAGTGGATGCGGCCATCAACTGGGTGATCGACCTGGTCATGGGCGTTCCCCATATCATTCTCATTATTCTCATTTCCTTCTGCATGGGCCGTGGATTGAAGGGCCTGCTGGTGGGAATTGCCGCTACCCACTGGTGCAGCTTTGCCAGACTGATCCGGGGAGAGGTCATGCAGCTTCGCTCCCAGCAGTACATCGCCGTGTCCCGGAGATTGGGAAAATCCAGCGGCTGGATTTTGATGAATCATCTGCTGCCCCATCTGATCCCCCAGTTTTTTGTGGGCCTGATCCTGATGTTCCCCCATGCGATCCTCCATGAATCCGCCATCTCGTTTCTGGGCTACGGTCTGCCCCCGGAGCAGCCGGCCATCGGCATCATTCTGGCGGAAAGCATGAAGTATCTGTCAGCGGGATTGTGGTGGCCCGCTGTTTTCCCCGGCCTGACGCTGGTTCTGATTGTGTTGCTGATTGACAGGCTGGGAGATAATCTGCGAATGATTCTCGATCCCTACAGCGCCCAGCAGTGAGGTATAGCAATGGAACAAAAAAAGGAAACGTTATTGGAGATCCACGACCTGTCGGTGTCCTTCCGTATGTATGACAACGCGCTGGGTCAAAGAGAGCTGAAGGTCATTTCTGACCTCCATTTATCGGTGAGGCCCGGAGAGATCGTAGCCATTGCCGGCTCCTCCGGCTCCGGAAAAAGTCTGCTGGCTTCCGCGATCCTGGGGATTCTTCCGGAAAATGCCACGGTAAAGGGACACCTGCACTATAAGGGGGAGGAGCTGACCCGGCAGCGGCAGGCCGCCCTCCGGGGTACGGAAATTGCCCTGGTGCCCCAGTCGGTTGCCTATCTCGACCCCCTGATGAAGGTTGGCAAGCAGGTGGACGGCCACCGAAGGCCCTATCCCACAAAGGAGCGCAAAAAAATCTTTGCGCGCTTTGATCTGCCAGAGAAAACGGAAAATCTCTATCCCTTCCAGCTGTCCGGGGGCATGGCCCGGCGGGCGCTGGTATCCACGGCCCTGCTTTCCGGCGCCCAGCTGATCATTGCCGACGAGCCGACTCCCGGTATGAGCCTGAACCAGGCGCTGGAAGCCCTGAAAATGTTCCGGCAGATGGCGGATGAAGGCAAGAGCGTGATCCTCATTACCCACGATATTGACCTGGCCTTCAGCTTCGCGGATCGGGTTGCCGTGTTCTACGCGGGAACAACGGTGGAAATCGCTCCCGCAGAGGACTTCCGGGTTGGCCCGGAGAGACTGCGGCATCCCTATTCCAGGGCGCTGTGGCAGGCGTTGCCCCAAAATGGATTCCATCCCATTGGGGGCTTCCAGCCCTATGCCGGGAACCTGCCCAAGGGCTGCCTGTTCGCGCCCCGGTGTCCGTATAAAACCGCCCAGTGTGAAGCAAGTCTGCCCCCTGTGCGGGAGATTCGTGGAGGAGAGGTGAGGTGCTACCATGGGGCTTGAAGCGAGCAACATCTGGTTCCGTTATGACCGGAATCAGTCCTGGATTTTGCGGAACTTCTCGGTGAAATTCGAAAAAGGGGAACGGGTGGCGGTTTTCGCCCCCAGCGGTTACGGGAAGACCACCCTGGCAAAACTTCTGGCAGGGTACGCAAAGCCTGTCAGGGGCGAGGTGCTTTTGGACGGAAAGCCCCTGCCCATGAAGGGGGTCTGTCCGGTTCAGCTGATCTGCCAGCACCCGGAAAAGGCCATCAATCCCCGGTGGCGGCTGCGAAAGGTTCTGGAGGAAAGCGGGAAGCTGGATTCCGAAATCCTCCATGCCTTTGGCATTGAGGACGCATGGCTGGATCGCTTTCCCAGAGAGCTGTCCGGTGGGGAATTGCAGCGGTTTTGCGTTGCCCGGGCGCTGATGAGCGGCGCGGACTATCTGATCTGTGATGAGATCAGTACCATGCTGGATGTGATCACCCAGGCCCAGATCTGGAATGTGGTGCTGGAGGAGGCGCAAAGGCGAAACATGGGGATCATTGCGGTGACCCATAACGCCCATCTGGCCCGGCGGATTGCCGACCGAGTTGTAGACCTGTCAAGTCTGTAAAATACCTGGTATGGACGAGAGCAGGGCACTATGGCCTTTCGGCTTATCAAAAAAGCCCCAGTTTTGCCTGATGCAAAACTGGGGTTTTGTGCGAAACGTGCCAACGCACACTGGTTTTCATTGCACCGCCTCTGCCCGGTTCCACGCGCCCCGGCGGTAGAAGGAGAGGGACAGCAGGGTGGCCACCGCCCAGCCAATGGGCCAGGCGCACCAGATGCCTGTGGAACCAAGGGCCGTTCCGGACAATACAAAAGCCAGAACCACCCGAAGGATCAGATCCGTAAAGGTCGCGGTCATGAACGGCCCCATCATGCTGGCGCCACGAAGAATGCCGTCCGCCACCAGCTTGAGGGATACCACAAAATAGAAGGGGGACAGGATCTTCAAAATCTCCATGCCTACCTGCATGGCCTCCCCGGTAGGCTCCTTCAGGAAGAGGCCCACCAGCTGACGACCCCCAAAGAAGTAAAGCAGACACAGGGGAAGGCAGATCGTCCACACCAGCCCTACGCCGGCTTTGAAGCCAGAGCGAACCCGCTGAAGCTTTCCGGCTCCCAGATTCTGGGCCGCATAGTTGGACACCCCGTTACCAAGGGTGGTCAGGGAGGTGATCACCAGATTGTTCAGCTTGATGGCGGCGGAGTAGCCTGCCATGACGCTGGAGCCAAAGCCGTTGATGACACCCTGGATCACCAGATTGCCTACGGAAATAAAGCTCTGCTGCAAAATGCTGGGAACCGCCACAATGGCGATTTTCTTCAGCAGCTTCCGGGAAAACACCGGAACCTTTCCCTCTGTGGGGATGGTGGCAAACCGCCGGAATACAAAAATCAGGGCAAGGACGCAGCTGACGCTCTGGCACAACAGGGTTGCCCAGGCCACACCGGCGACCCCCATATGAAAGACGGCCACAAACAAAACATCCATGGCCACATTGCTGGTGGAGGACGCCGCAAGGAAGGTGAAGGGGGTTTTGGAATCCCCCAGGGCGGCAAAAATTCCCTCGGACACATTGTAGAAGAACACAAAGGGAAGCCCCATGCAGTAGATATCCAGATAGAGCTTGGAGTCCGCCATGACGTTTTCCGGAGTGTGGATCCATTGCAGCAGGGTTTCACAGCAGGTGATGCCAAAGGTCATCAGCACCAGGCACACAGCGCCGCTGGCGATGAGGGTGGTATACACCGCGGTTTTCAGATCCCGGTACTGCTTCGCCCCGAAGAGCTGGGATACCACCACCGAGCAGCCGATGTTGCAGCCGAAGGCAAAGGCAATGAAGATCAGGGTGATCTCATAGCTGTTGCCCACCGCGGCCAGGGCAGCCTCGCCTACAAATTTTCCGGCTACCAGGCTGTCCGCAATGTTATATAGCTGCTGGAAAATGATGCTGCCAAACAGGGGCAGGCAGAATTTCCACAGCACCGTGCCGGGCTTTCCTACTGTCAGATCCTTATTCATGGTTCCGTTCCTCCAATTTCTGTTGACGCATATCCGATTGTGCATTATAATACGAAAAGAGCCATATGTAAAATACCATATTCTTATTTTAACATATCAATCTGATATGGAGGAGCCATGAGCATCCACTACGAACACTATCGGATCTTCTACTATGTTGCCAAGTGCAAAAGCTTTACCCAGGCGGCCAACGCCCTGATGAACAGTCAGCCCAATATCACCCGGGCCATCCGGAACCTGGAGCAGGAGCTGGATTGCGCCCTGTTCACCCGCACCAATCGTCAGGTGGCGCTGACGCCGGAGGGAGAGGCCCTGTACCGCCATGTTTCCATTGCCTTTGCACAGCTGGAGGCAGGGGAGGAGGAGCTTCGGTTCGGAAAAGGACTGGACGGGGGCGTCCTGCGCATCGGGGCAACGGAGGTGGCCCTGCATGCAATCCTACTGCCTGTTTTAAAGGAATACCGCACCTTATATCCCGGGGTTCATATCAAGCTGATCAACGGCTCCACCCCGGATGTGATCACCCATCTGCAAAAGGGACTGGCGGATCTGGCGGTGGTCACGGAACCCGCGGCGATCCCGGAAACGGTAAAGAGAACCGTGGTCTGCTCCGTCTCGGAAACGGCCATCTGCGGCAGTGCTTACGCCGGGCTGGCGGGCAGCACCCTGACTTTGGAGGATCTTACCCGGTACCCCATCATCTCCCTTGGGGAGCAGACCTCCACCTTCACCTTTTACTCCCGGCTGTTTTCCGCCCAGAACCTCCGCTTTCAGCCGGATATTGAAGCCGCCACCTGCGACCAGATCCTTCCCATGGTAAAGGCGGATCTGGGGATCGGCTTTGTATGCCGGCAGTTTCTTCATGAAGAGGAGCTGGGAAGAACGGTTTTCCCGTTGCGGTTGGAAACCCCGATTCCGCCCAGAGAGGTCAGTCTTCTCATGCCCACGGACCGGCCATCCGGCCCCGCGGCCAGGGCGCTGGAAAAAGCGCTGATCCGTGCTGCTCAGATTCCTTAATAATATGATTTTTCTTAAAATTGCGAAAATTCCCGCATCTTATATAGATTTTTATAAGAACCTCTGGTATCATAAAGCAAAGACAATTGCATTGCCAGATGGCCCTATCTCCATGATGACAGTAAGGATGTGTTTTCCATGAGCGAGTTTTCCTTCTCCATCTTTCCCAATGAAAACTTTATGGATTTCCGGCTGTATCAGTACGGCTGGGAGCAGTGTGAGCCGCTGCACTCCTTCGGCCCCTTTGTGCGAAACCATTTCCTGTTTCACTACATCCTCTCCGGCCACGGGCAGCTGGATGCCACGGACAGCAGCGGTATCAGCAGGGCCTACCAGCTTGGCCCCGGCCAGGGCTTTCTGATCTTTCCTGACCAGGTCACCACCTATGCCGCCCAGGAGAATGACCCCTGGAAGTACGTCTGGCTGGAATTTGACGGCTTGCGGGTAGCGGAGTATGTGGAGCAATCGGGGCTGAGCCTGGATCAGCCCATCTACCGTCCCGTGACAGCAGAGCAGGGGCAGCAGCTTGGAGAGACCATGCTCTATATCACCGATCACTCAGGTCAAACGCCTCTGCATCTGGTGGGACATTTGTGCCTGTTCCTGGACAGCCTGGTTCAGTCCTCAGCCAGCCGTAAGGAACTCAGCGGCGGACAGCTTCGGGACTACTACATCCAGGAGGCCGTCAATTTCATGGAGCGCAACTACGCCCGGGAGCTGACCGTGGAGGAGATCGCCGGGGTGTGCGGGCTGAACCGCAGCTACTTCAGCAAGCTTTTCCGGGAGGTCATGGGCTGCCCACCCCAGGAGTTTTTGATTCGTCTCCGGCTGTCCAAGGCTGCCGACCGGCTCAAGGGGACCAACGATTCCATTGGCTCCATTGCCGCCCGGTGCGGCTATCCCAACCAGCTTCACTTCACCCGGGCGTTTCATAAGCGTTACGGGGTTTCTCCCCGGGAGTGGCGAGCCCAAAACCAGATAAAAACAGAGCGGTGACTATGGTCACCGCCCTTTTTTAGTCCCGCAGCAGCCAGGCAAAGCCGTTGGGCCACAGTTGAACGTTGTGAATATTTTCGTATTTTGTACCGTACATCAGCTCTGTATAGCTTCCTGACCGGTCTACTCCCGCCTGAACGAAGGCATCGCTGAAATTAAAGAGGCAGACAAGCTCCCGGTCTCCCGACTTGCGGCACAGGGCCAGCACCCGGCTGTCACCGCTGTCCTCCATCCAGACATCCGCATCCCCATCAAAGCAGGGCTCTTCTGCCCGGATCCGCTCCAGCCGCCGCAGACCCTGGAACAGCCTCCCTTGCCAGGTATCCGGGTCATTCCGCCTCTCCGCCATGTCCCACCGGAACTTTCCACGATGGAGATACCGGCTGTCCGCCCGCTTGTCCGGGTCATCATGGTAGCCGTAGTCGTTGCACTGGCCGATCTCATCCCCACTGTAGATCACCGGAATGCCGCTCTGGGACAGCATCCAGGCGTGCAGGGTCAGGTCGCAGGAAAGGGCCTGCTCTATCTGGTCGCCCTGGGCGGTTTCCAGGCCGCACAGGGAGGCGGTGGTGCCGCAGAGCCGGGCATCGCCCAGCCGGGGATCGTCGTTATACAGCTCTCCACGGGAGGGGCTGCCAGGCCACTTCCCGGTGAAGTAGTCGTTGAGGTATTTTTTGTGGGCCGTTTCATCCATCCCGAACCGTTCCAGCAGCCAGGGGTAGTCCAGGCCCCAGCCGATGTCATCGTGGCAGCGGAGGTAGTTTAAGAACAGGAATTCCTTGGGCAGGGCACATACCGCTTCCATCTGCCGCTTCAGCAGGGACACATCTTTTACAGCCAGGGTATGCCAGGTGGTTGCCATGGTAGTGACGTTATAGAGCATATGACACTCCGGCTTTTCGGTTGTGCCGAAGTAAGGGGCCACCTTGGCAGGCTCCATCACCACCTCCCCCAGCAGAAGCACGCTGGGACAGACAATTTCGCAGGCCATACGCATCATTCGCACCAGGGTGTGAACCTGAGGGAGATTGCGGCAGTTGGTTCCCAGTTCCTTCCAGATGTAGGGAACCGCGTCCAGCCGGATCACGTCAATGCCCCGGTTACACAGGTATAGCAGGTTCTCGGTCATGTCCTGAAATACTTTGGGATTGGCATAGTTTAAGTCCCACTGGTAGGGATAGAAGGTGGTCATGACGATCTGCCCATCTTCCAGCTGGGTAAAGTTCCCCGGTGCGGTGGTGGGAAATACCTGGGGCACCGTTTCCTCAAACCGCTTTGGAATGTCCCAGCTGTCATAGAAGAAGTACCGTTCCCGGCATTCCGGGTCTCCGGCTCTGGCGTTCCTTGCCCATGCATGATCCTCGCTGGTGTGGTTCATCACAAAGTCCATGCACAGCCGGATCCCCTCCTGACGGCATCGGTCTGCTAGGCTTTCCAGATCCGCCATGGTTCCCAGTTCCGGCTGAACCGTTCGGAAATCGCTGACGGCATAGCCGCCGTCGCTGCGCCCTTTGGGGGATGCCAGCAGGGGCATCAGGTGCAGGTAGTTGACCCCGCACTCCATAAGATAGCTCAGCTTCTCCTGGACGCCCTTGAGATTGCCGGCAAAGGCATCCACATAGAGCATCATGCCCAGCATATCCCGGCGGCGATACCAGTTTGGGTCTGCCTCCCGTTTTGCGTCCTGCTCCCGGAGGGCTTCCTTCCGCTGCTCCCAGCACCTGCGGAGCATTTCCAGGAAGCTGTCAAATCCGGCTTCCCCATCCCGGTACAGTTCGCAGTACAGCCATTTCAGTTCTTCATAGTGCGCCCCAAGACGCTTTTCAAACATCGCTTCCTTCACAGACCGGTACCTCCCAAAAACAAATCGTTTCTGTCCTGTTCTGACTTGAACTATAGCACACCCGTTCCGCTTTTGGCAAGGGCAAAATATCGCATTTGCACATAATGCTGTCTTGAGATATTGAGATTTTCGAAGAAAAAGCAGTATAAATATGATGACATGTATTTCGAATAGCTTATAAAAGTTTGATTTTTACGTTTTATACAAAATAAATCATAATAAATTGTGCAAGTATATGAAAAAATCGGGAATATATCTTTATGTTACATAAACCATGCGCAAATGTTGTGCATATAACATTTGGGCATATTTCGGAAAATACCGTCTATTTACATTGCAGCCCGGAAGGTGATATTCTTTTCTTACCAACCAGCGCGGGGAAGCGCAAAATAAAATGAAGAGGAGTGGCGTTATGAACAAAAAGATATCCTGTTGGCTTGCATTTGTCCTGATCATCAGCCTGATGCTGTCTCTGACCGGCTGCGGCAGGTCGGACGGCAAGACCCATCTGACCTTCCAGATCTGGGACGTGGCCCAGCGGGAT
>CAYMWT010000042.1:0-12953 GCA_964394055.1 uncultured Oscillospiraceae bacterium | reverse complement strand
CAAGGCTGCCTGACAGCAGCTTGTAAATAAAAAGGAGGAGACCCCAATGAAAAAAAGTGTGAAAAAAATGCTGGCTTGTGTTCTTGCACTGGTCATGCTGCTGATGCTTGCCGCCTGCGGCAGCAGCACCGGCGAAACCACCGCGGCAAAGACCGATGGTGGAGCCACCCAGGCTGCCGCCGGCATCAAGGACGCCGGTGACTATCCCACTATCAGAGTCATGATGTCCTGCCTGACTGTCCCGAAGGATGTGGCCGTGGTCGAGGAAGCCGTCAGCGCCATCACCCGCGAGAAGATTGGTGCCAACGTGGAATTCATTATGATGGAGTACGCCAACCAGACTCAGCAGTTGAACCTGCTGCTCTCTGCCGGCGATGATTCCATCGATGTATTCTACGTCAAGGATATGGCTACCACCGTTGCCAATGGGCAGGCTATGGATATCACCGAACTGATCGCACCCTATGCCGATGAGATCAACGAAGCCGTCGGCGAGAAAGTTTTTGAGTGCGGCTATCTGAACGGCGTCTGCTATGGTATTCCTCGTCTGCTGGACATGGCCTCTACAGCAATGTATTCCATGCGTGCAGACATCGCTGCCGAATTTGGCTACAAGAACGGCGATTCCATCACTCTGGATGAACTGGATGAGTTGTTTGCCAAGGTTCATGCCAAGTATCCCGACGTTCCTCTGATAGGGCCGAATAACGGTACCGGTGTCTTTACGGATACCCGTGTTGACCAGATGGGCAATAACCCCTACAACCTGGGTGTCCTGACCGACTACGGCCAGACCACTACCGTGAGCAACTACTATGAGTCCGACGAATTCCTGGAGCTCGTGAAGCACTTGGAGACCTGGAATAAGAACGGCTACTACATGGCCGACATGATGAATGTCACGGAATCCCAGATCGACTATATCCCTACCGGTCGTTGTTTTGGCGCCTTCTCCTCTCATTTCTCCCCTGAAATGAATGGAATCTGGCAGACCGATAACTTTGGCGTTGAAATGTGCTGCATGAGCATCTTCCCCCAGGCCTACTGCAAGACGCCTACCACCGTGTTCTGCGTCAACCCCGCTACCAAGAACGCCGACAAGGCCGTTGCAATGATGGCTCTGATGGCTACCGATCCCGAGGTCGTCAACCTGATGATCAACGGTATCGAAGGTGTCCATTATGTTGTTAAGGAAGACGGCTCCGCCACCTATCCCGATGGTGTGGACTCCTCCAATGTAGGCTGGTGCATTGGCTACTCCTGGGCAAACATGAACTCCACTCTGTCTATCCCGTTTAACTATCCTGCGGACTACTTTGAGCAGATGATTCAGGCGAATGAGGATGCGCTGAAGTCCAATGCCTTCGGGTTCAAGCTGGACAGTGCCAATATCACTGATGAGATCGCTGCCTGCACCAATGTGTATAACCAGTACTTCAAGGCATTGTACTCTGACGCGGTAGACGACTACGACGCGATGGTCAAGACTCTGCAGGACGAGATGAAGGCAGCTGGCATCGACAAGATCGTTGCCGAAAAGCAGGCCCAGTTGGATGCATTTCTTGCAGCCAAGTAATCCTTCCACATAGTTCATTTCCGGGCGAAGGGCGGGATTCCGCTCTTCGCTTTCGGTGAATGGCCGACTCTTTTTAAAACTGCCGAGAAAGAAGGTTATCCAATGTCTGCACCCAAGAGTAAGGCAAAAAATACACTTGTAAGTTCCTTTCGGAAGCACTGGACACTAGTTCTGTTCATGATTCCCGGTCTCGCGTATCTGTTAATCAACAACTATATCCCTATGGCGGGCATTCTCTTGGCGTTCAAAAAAGTTAATTACACCGTCGGTATCTTCAAAAGCCCGTGGTGTGGCCTCAGCAACTTCACGTATCTTTTCAAGACAAAGGACGCATTCATTATTTTCCGGAACACGGTTCTATATAACATGGCGTTTATTGTCTTGGGTACGGCAGCCGCTGTGGCAACAGCAATTCTGCTGGGGGAGATCAAGAGGAAAAAACTGCTGAAGCTCTATCAGACCAGCATTCTGCTGCCCCATATCCTTTCTACCGCGGTAATCGCATATCTGGCCTTTGCATTTCTGAGCAAGGACAGCGGCTTCCTGAACAACGGAATCATCAAGCCTTTGGGCGGAGAGGCGATTAGCTGGTACTCCAAGCCGAAGTACTGGCCTTTTATCCTTGTTTTTATCCAGCTTTGGCGTTCCGTTGGCTATACAACGATCATGTACTATGCGACATTGGTCGGCATCGATTCCTCTTATTATGAGGCTGCTGTGATCGATGGCGCATCCACCTGGGACCAGATTAAATACATCACACTTCCCTGCCTGAAAACCACCATTATTACCCTGACCATCATGAATCTGGGCAGAATGTTCTATTCTGACTTCGGTCTGTTCTACCAGGTCCCCATGAATAATGGCCTGCTGTACAATGCGACGAATACGCTGGATACCTATGTCTATCGCGGGCTTCTGGAGCTGAACGACATCGGCCGTGCGTCTGCCGCCTGCTTTATCCAGTCTGTACTGGGCTTCCTGCTGGTTTGGGGTGCCAATAAGCTGACCCGGAAGATCGATCCGGAGAGCGCAGTATTCTAAGGAGGAAGTACGAGATGATTACAACAAGCAAATCTTCAAAGATCATTCCGCACATTGTGCTGGTCATTATGACGTTTGTTGCACTGATGCCCATTGTCCTGCTGTTTGTGGCCTCTATTACCGATGAACAGGAATTGATCAAAAACGGATATTCCTTCTTCCCTCAAAAGCTGAGTCTATACTCCTTCCAGTATATTTTCCGCTCCAGCGCAACCATTTTCCGGGCTTACGGGATCACCCTCTTTGTCACGGCAGTGGGAACACTGGCAAACATGACCCTGACGGTGACTCTGGCCTATCCGCTGTCCAGACCAGAACTCAAGTGCCGCAATGTGATCACGTTTTTGGTGTTCTTTACCATGCTGTTCAACGGCGGCCTGGTCCCGACGTACATCATGTATACGCAGATGTTCCACATTCGGGATACCATCTGGGCATTGATTGTGCCGAACCTGCTGCTGAGCCCCTTTAATGTGATCCTGGTCCGAAATTATTTCCGGACCAATATCCCTGACTCCATCGTGGAGGCAGCAAAGCTGGATGGCGCATCGGATATGCAGACGCTGGTTAAGGTGGTTTTGCCCATCTCCAGCCCTATTCTCGGAACAATTGGTCTGCTGTCAGGACTGGCCTATTGGAACAACTGGACCAATGGCCTGTACTACCTGGTTAAACGGACGGATCTGTACAGCATCCAGAATGTTTTGACCAATATGCTCAATAACATTCAGTTCCTGAAAACCTCGGCAATGGACGGCATCAACCTCGATCTGAGTCAGCTGCCCAGTGTGGGCATTCGTATGGCAATTGCTGTGATTGCGCTGATCCCTGTTGTGATTGCTTATCCGCTGATCCAGAAATCTTTTGTCAAGGGCATTGTGGTTGGAGGCGTCAAGGGCTGATTCCTTGTAAAGGAGAACGCAATGCAGGAGAGAAAAATCATTGTCAATACCCGGTATCTCTTGGTGCCTGTGGGAAAGCAAAGCTACAATTTTGTTTCCACTGAGGGCATCCAGATCTTGCAGATATTCTGGGGTGACACTTTGACAGAAGAATACGAATTGACTCTGGATAAAGCACCAAGGTCATGGAGCCCGATCTTTTTAGAGAAGTACCCCAAGGGCACCGAGCTGACGCTTCGACTGACAGGCGGAAATGAGCAAATGCTTGACGCACTACGGCTGTCTGACAGCTTTGTGGATGTTCCGGCAATCTACCAGGAGCAGCTGCGTCAGCAATGCCATTTTTCACCAGCTCACGGCTTCATGAACGATCCCAACGGATTGCTGTATTACAAGGGGACATATCATTATTTCTCTCAGCTGAACCCCTTTGGCTATACACCCGGGAATACGCACTGGCTCCATGCCGTCAGCCGAGATCTATGCCACTGGGAAGAACTGCCCTATGCCCTTTTGCCTGGGCCGGAAGGACGCATTTACTCCGGCGGCGGCATTGTAGACGCTGAGAATATATCCGGACTAGGCACAAGGGATGTGCCGCCTCTGCTGCTGTTTTACACAGCCGCAGGCTCCAAAAGCCGATGGAGCAGAGGTCGTGCCTTTGAAATTGGTCTTGCTTATAGCAGTGACGAAGGAAAAACATTTCGGAAATATGAAAAAAATCCAATCGTGCCCAATCTTTCCTTTGCCAATCGAGACCCGAAGGTGGCTTGGGTCCCGGAGAGCGGGCTGTGGGTTATGGTCATCTTCCTGGATGGTGACCGTTATCAATTCCTGACATCCCGGAACCTGCTGAATTGGACGCCAAGCCAGATCATTGCCATTCCGGGAAGCGCAGAGTGCCCGGACTTTTTCCGGATCCGCCTCGAGGAAAGCAAAACCTGGAAATGGGTATTCTGGGCTTGCACAGATAACTATCTGGTGGGGCATATGGAGGGAGAGTACTTTGTGCCGGAAGGAGACTTTGTTCCTGGTCCCAGCCATAGGATTTATTCTCCCAATCGCGTATATGCCAGGACCACGGGCGGCTATGCCGCCCAGACCTACAGCGGTGCCCCGGACGGACGCGTCATTCAGCAGGCCTGGCTCCGACCCAGAACATACGACACGCCGTTCTTGTTTTGCGCGGGTATTGCCAATGAGCTGCGCCTGGTATCCACAGAAGAAGGG
Organism: uncultured Oscillospiraceae bacterium; assembly: GCA_964394055.1. Lineage (GTDB taxonomy): Bacteria > Bacillota > Clostridia > Oscillospirales > Oscillospiraceae > Faecousia. Next base: position 8,201 of record CAYMWT010000042.1, on the reverse strand, counting down.
CCCCGACTGCGAATTTTACCGGCGAAGGAGATCGCGCATATGTATGAGAGTGAATTCCAGGTCCGAAATCGGGGCTGCGAGGAGCTGGAAAGACTGCCTGCGAATATCTTTTCGGAATGTATGGATATCGAGTTCACCGTGGATATTCGGGGAGACCACGTGCTGGCCTTCACCCTATGTGGAGTGTTGATTGCCTATGATCCCATTTCCGGCCACTTGCTGCTCCCCACCGGTGCCTTTGAGATCGGCCGTGGACTGGGACACATCGAATTTCGGTTTATTACAGACAGGCTTTCCATTGAAATTTATGTAAATGGAGGCAGCTTCAATACTGCCGTATGTCAGCCGCTGCAGCCCTATGAGACGGCGCTGCGTCCAATCCTTGTGGAACCAGGATTTGCATTTGACCTGATCGTCAGAAAGCTGCGGTCTATTTGGCCAACGCCTGATAAAAAACAAAGAGAGGAATAGTATGGAAACCATTGGAATTGTAAAAACGGCCTATGGCTTGGTTCAGGGTGTAGAATTGACCGGAAAATATGCGGGAATCACACAGTTCCGGGGAATTCCCTTTGCGAAACCCCCTGTTGGAGACCTGCGTTGGAAGCCGCCTGTGGACCCGGATGGTTGGTCAGGCATCCGCTTCTGTGACAGTTATGCTCCGGTATGCGTGCAGCCCACAGACGGACATTTGGACGCAGAACCATGGGGCTCGGATTTCTACTTTATGGGCAACCCGCCCCAGAGCGAGGACTGCCTGTACCTGAACATTACGACCCCAGCAAAGTCTGCGGATGAAAAGCTGCCTGTATATGTTTGGTTCCATGGCGGCAGTTCGGACCACGGCTACACTTACGAGGTGGAATTCAATCCGCGAGAGTTGGCAAAAAAGGGTATTGTCGTTGTTTCTGTAGCACAGCGGCTTTCCATGTTCGGCTATTTGGCACTGCCTCAGTTGGATGCAGAGCAGGGCGGTCACAGCGGTAACTATATCCTCATGGATGATCATAAGGCATTGGAATGGATTATTGCAAATATTGGTGTCTTCGGCGGCGATAATTGTGAGATCACCCTGGGCGGGCAGTCTGCCGGAACAAGGAAATCCTCCATGCTGGCTTATGGTCCCATCGAACCTGGTCATGTAAAGCGCATTATCAACGAAAGCGCATTGAAATGGAATCTGGAATTTACTTCCCGGGAAGAGGCAGAGCGGGAATGCGCAGACTTTCTGCGGCTTCTGGGAATCGACCCGGAGCTCAGTCCGGAAGAACTGCGCAGAATTGATGCCAGACGGTTGATCCCGGCCTCCAGCAAAGCAACCATAACGCCGGGGCCTCTGATTTATGACGGTTATTGGGTGCCACACAAAAATCTTGGGGAGACGATTCGTGAAAAGGGCTATCCATACGATTATTTGATTGGCTCCAATTTGGGAGAATCCCATATGACCGCATCCGATTTGGGCGGCGTTTACGGGATTCGCAGCACCGCGGAATTCTATAGGACTGCGAGGGAAATGCTGGGAGACCTCTATGACAAGTACGATTTTGAAAATCTTGTTAAAGTGGAGGAAAAAAATGTTGACCGGATGAGCAGACGTTTGGCCTCCCTGGGGCTGAGCCTGGCGCAGCGCATGGGCAGTATAACGACCAATCTGCGATTTGGTCAAGTCCGGGATCAAAAATCCCCTGATCAGAATACCTATGTCTATCTGTTTTCCCGGGTGCCGCCCCATCGACAGGAGGATCTTGGGACGATGCGGGACCCGGAACTGCAGATGAGCTGGCATTCCAGCGAGCTTTGGTACACCTTCAATTCGCTCCGGCAGGGCATTCCACCGGCTCGTCCCTGGGAAAACAGGGATTTTGAGTTGGCCGAGACTATGTGCGACTACTGGGCTAATTTCATTAAAACCGGCGACCCCAACGGCCCTGATCTGCCGCTGTGGCCAAGCACCGGCGAGCAGGGCAATTATATTGAATTAGGGGATGACATTCAGATTTATGATAACTCCGGAAAGCTGGATGCGCTTATTCGGGAGTATCTGGAAAGGCTGGGAGCATTCCCGGAATAAAGGCGGGTTTTAATGAAGAAATTGTCCGCAGGCAGAAGACACATATCATTTCGGTGCCTGAGTCCATACGGTCACCTGGCCGTATTTATGTTCGTCTTTTTCACAACGCAGACAATAAATCAATATATCCAGCTGTACCTGTATGAGGTGGGGTTTACCAAAACAGAAATCGGTCTGCTGACCGGTACAGCGGGGCTGATCGCTCTGGTATGTCAGCCTGTTCTTGGAGGGATCGCCGACTTGGCGCCCTCCAAGAAGCGGATGATGGCCATTGTGCTAATCATTGCCACCGTGGCGTTTCCCGGTATGTACTTTGGGCGTGGGGTGATATGGATATTCCTCCTGTATACGGTATTCCATATTTTTTTCAGCTTCTCTGTAACACTGAACAACGCTATGGCCGTTGAATACTGTCAGCTGCATGAGCGACCTTATGGACCTATGCGTATGCTGGGGGCATTGAGCTATTCACTGATGATGTTTGTTATTAGCGCTGCTGTGGGGCAAACGGTAGATGTGATCTTCCTCTTGTTTCCCGGAGCCTGCCTGCTGTCTCTGGGCTGCTTGATCCCGTGCCCGGATGTAAAAGGCTCTAATGGCCGCAATTCCGGATTGGAGCACCTTTCCCCAGTATTGCTGCTGAAGGACCGGACTGTTGTTATCTTGATATGCTTTCAAACTCTGATTGGAATTGCAACCGGCATCAGCAACGGCTTCTTCTCTATCTATTTTACAGACGATATGGGCGGTACTGCCAAGGAATTTGCACTTTGCGTCGCCATTGCTGCGATGTGTGAAGTACCGTTCCTGTTCCTGACAGATCGCTGGCTCAAGTGGCTTGGCCCCAGAAAAATGCTTTTGATGCTGTGCGCATTCACGGCCCTGCGGCATTTCCTGTGCTTTGCGGCAAATTCTGTTGCAGTGCTCTTTTTGGCCAGATGTATGAATTTCTTCAATGTTGTGGAGTCGGTGGCCTATTCCCTGATCCTGATTCGTATTGTCCGGCCTCAGCTGAAAACCTCGGCGCAGACCCTTTCCTCAACAGTACAGACCGTAGCGAATCTGATGGTTTCCTCTTATCTGGGAGGCTTTTTGGCTGACCAGGTTGGGATACGACCACTGTTTGCGGTGTCAGGGATCCTGATTGTTGTATTTTCTCTGCTATTCACGTTCTGGGTGTTTCCCAGAACATTGCAAAAGGATATGCTATGAAAGAAATATTTTCTCCGGAGTCTCCGGTGATGGCCGCACTGCATCGGCTGATGGATCTGGTAGAGGTAAATCTTGCCTGGGCACTGTGCTGTATTCCCATTGTAACGATCGGCGCATCTACCGTAAGCCTCTATGGAACGATAGCCGCCATGCAGAGGGAGCAGACCAATAAGGAGCAAGCTGTGGATATCCTGCCCTGCTTTTTCTCCCTGTTTCGGCGGGAGTTCCGGCAGTCCACTCTTTTGATGCTGATCAAGGCGTTGGCGATCCTTATTCTGGCGGCAGATGCAAGGATCGCGGGATTACTTTCGGGCAGTCTTGCAAACATGGTGAGCATTATGTTCTGGATCGCGGCAGTACCTGCTTCCATGGCCGGTGGATTTATTTATCCTGTGCAGGCAAAATTTTCCAACAGTGTGGTGCAAAATGCAAAAAACGCGGCATTGATGGCATTTTCAAATCCTTCAGTCAGTATTTCTGTGGCTGTGCTGAACGGGATCCCTTTGGCACTGCTGTTTGCTGCCCCGAGGCTGTTCGTGCGAAGCAGCTTTTTCTGGCTGGTTGTGGGAATCGCTGGGACAGCTTGGATAAACTGGAAAATGCTTCATCCCGTGTTTGAAAGATACTGTTTACAAGCTACAGAGGAGGAATCGCAATGAACTATCGTGTTGTGCCCATGGACGCACAGACCTGGCGAATCGAGGAGATCGCGCAGCCAGTTGACAGCTATATGTACCTGCTGACCGGCGAGGAAAAGGCGTTGTTAATCGATACGGCTTATGGCGGCGTTGATCTGCCCACCGTGGTCGCCGAACTGACAAGCCTTCCCGTCATGGTGGTCAACACCCATTACCACAAAGATCATGTTGGCGGAAATCCCTATTTCCGAGAGATTTATATGCACGCTTCCGATGGAGAACTGTATACGCTGAGTCAGGTACAGCTGAAAAGCTCCCCAAAATACGGAGCACTCTGGCAGGAAAAGCCGGCACCGAGTGTGCACCTGATCGAAGAAGGTTATACATTCGACCTGGGAAATCGCACGCTGCAGGTGATTCATACCCCCGGGCATTCGCCGGGATGTATCTGCCTGCTGGATGCTGAAAGACGCTGGCTGTTTACGGGAGATACCTGCTGTAAGGCGGATGTTCTGCTCAACTCTGTGGGTAGCACCTCTCTGGATGTTTACGCGCAGAGCATTGCCAAGCTTCAACTGCTGCGTCCACACTTCGATATCACCTGGCCAGGGCATCATGCAGTGCCAGTGGAGCCGGAAATACTGGATCAGTTTTCTGAGGGCATCCAAAGACTGCGCAGCGGTGAAAAGTGTGTAGTGGTCGACACCAGCCATGGTCCCGCGGAAAAACTCCTTTATCGGGATATTGGGATCATTCTCCCAAAGAAAGGCTGAGGAAAATATGAGCAAAGCCATGTTTTATGGAACCGGTGCTGCCGAGGGTATCCCGGATCCGTTTTGCAACTGCTTCCTATGCCGTTACGCCAGAGAGCATGGAGGGAAGGATGTGCGTACCCGGTCCATGTTTCGTGTTGATCCTACTATGATCATCGACATGGGAGCAGACGCCTATACCCAGGCAAATCGCTATGGCGATTTTACAGAGCTGACGGATGTTCTGATTACCCATACCCATGAGGATCATTTTTGCTACATGATGATGAACGTATGGAAGATGGCAACCGTGCGCAGTGCCCCGTGTCTGAACTATTACTTTGTGGAAAAGAGCTTCGACATTGTAGATGTAATGCGGGCTAACCCAGTTTTTATGAAGGGAATGCTTCCGAAGATGGAGACGCAGGGGATCCTGCAATGCCACAAGCTGAATTTCTTTGAGACTTATTCCATCGGCGGTAAACGTGTAACGCCGCTGAAAGGACATCACTGGGGAAATATGGGTGATCAGTGTGCAAATTATCTGATAGAGATGCCCAATGGTACGACGCTCTACTATGGGGCGGATACCGGAAAATATGAACCGGAGACCATGGATTATCTGAAGCAGATCCAGTTGGATGTTCTCATCAGCGAATGCACCAATGGCAATGGAGAGGATGCCATGCCGGATCCCACCCACCTTTCCTACACAACGTCCTTGGCCACCATTCGGGAACTGCGGGCAATGAATATCCTTCGGGACGACAGCAGGATCTATCTGACGCACATCAATCACCTGCACACTGCTTACCATTCGCGGCTGCAGGATATGTGGGACCATGCCAAACTCCCAAATCCGTGTACGGTGGCTTGGGACGGACTGGAAATTGAATTGTAAAAATGATACATGAAAAAATACCCTATGCCGTTTTGACATAGGGTATTTCCTTAACACGGTGGTTATTCCTTATGGGGTAAGGTGCTTTCCCGGCAATCCAAGGTCACTGGCAGAACGATTTCCTGTGCCATCACCGGTTCTCCGGCGATCTGTTTCAGCAGGCAGTCCACAGCTGCCTGGCACATTTCGGGTATGGGCTGCCGAATGCTGGTCAAAGCGGGGGACAAAGAACTGGCCAAGGAGGTACTGTTGAAACCAATGACCTGAACATCCTGAGGGATTCGCTTCCCAAGCCGATAGAGTTTTTGAATCAGGCAGGCGGCAAGAGTGTCATCCGAACAAAAGAATCCGTCACTATCCGGGTATTGAGAAATGGCGGTTTCCGCCAGCAGATTGAATACATCGTGGGCCTCGTTGCCAAAGATTTGAACAGACCGTTCCTCCAGACCCGCATCCTGGATCTCCGAAAGAAAGCCCGTCAACCGTGCATAGGCAGGAATGTTATGGCTGTGGAAGAAGCCGACCATGGTCGGCTTCTTGCAACCGCAGGCGATGAGTTCCTTCGCTGCCATTCGTCCGCCCATATCGTTGTCGCACAGAACTGTTGGATGGGTGTTTCCGCGAAACCGGGACAAGGAGACCATTGGCATACCAGCGGTGGGTTCCTTGCTCACCGCCTTATTACGCAGTGCGACAATGATGCCATCCACCCGGTTTGCCCGCAGCATGGAGATGTATTCCGGCGCCCTGTCGTCAATGCTTGAAGCAACATAGAGCATCATTTTGTACCCTTTTTCTGTAAGAATCCGGGACAGTTCGGAGACAATCGCGGGGTAATAAAAGCTGTTCAGCGTGGGCAGCAGCACACCGATGATATTGGTACGATTGCGGGAAAGGGAGCGAGCCACCTCGCTGGGGTGGTAATTCAATTCGTCCATGGCGTCCTGAATTTTTTCGCGCATTTCCAGGCTGATATAGCCTCTGTTGTTCAGTACTCTGGACACGGTGGTCACAGATACGCCGGCTTTTGCGGCCACATCTCGAATCGTTGCCATGGACATCCCCCTAATAAAGCGCCACTTTTACTCATAATATCTCATATTCTAGCATAGAAAATTAGCAAAAGCAAGTTGAAAAAAAGATGATGTATATAAGCTATTGTAGGGGAAATAATTCGAAAAAAGGAAAGACTGTCATCTTTCCTCAAAAGGGGCTTAACAAGAAGGCAATTTTGTTGTATGATAAGAAAAAAGCTTTTGATGATCATAGGAAGGAATTGGGTGAAGAAAAATGCTGCGGGTTACAGCCTTGATGGATAACAAGCCCTCCGGGCAAAAAGCACTGATTCATGAGCACGGTCTGTCCTACCTTATGGAGGGCAGGGGATACCGCTTCCTGTTTGACTGCGGCGCGGGGCCGAACCCCATAGAAAACGCCCATCATCTGGGCCGCTCCCTCCGGGATCTGGACGCGGTGGTCCTCAGCCACAGCCACTACGACCATGCCGGAGGATATCGGTACCTGTTGGAGCAGGGCGGCGGTTCCGATGTGCTGTACACTGGGCTTGGGTTCTTTGCGCCCAAGTTCGCCGTAGATGGCTGGAAGTACACAGACCTCTCCGCCGGCTTTGACCGGGCGTTTCTGGAAGCCCATGGGGTTACCCATCGGGAAGTGAGGGGTGTGACAGAGCTGTTCCCCGGAGTTTATCTCATTGGGAACTTCCCCCGGAGAAACGCTTTTGAGACCATTCCGCCCCGATTCGTCCGGCTGACGGAAAAGGGATTCGAAGCGGACGATTTCGGAGACGAGATCTGTGTGGCGGTGGATCTTGGCGGAAAGCTTGCGCTGTTTGTGGGCTGCTCCCATCCGGGGATTTTGAATATGGCCCAGCGAGTGGGTCAGGCTCTGAACCTGCCCATTTATGCCATTTTTGGAGGCACCCATCTGGTGGAGGCTGACCGGGAGCGGGTGGAACAGACAGTACAGCAGCTGCGGGAAATGGGCCTGGAGTTTTTTGGCCTGGGCCACTGCACCGGGGATGAGGCGGAGTGCCTGATCCGACAAAATCCCGATTTGAAAAGCTGCCATCTGGGCGCCGGGGACTGCGTATTTCTGGAAGAGAGATAACCGGCGCTTCCAAATCATTTTCCGGTAAGAAAAGCCCCGCCTGAATTTCAGGCGGGGAAATTCTGTCGGAAAAGGGAAGCCCCCGAAAGGCCATGGCCTTTCGGGGGACTTGTATGTTTTTTCGTTGCAGACTTCGGAGAATCAACGCTTGGAGAACTGAGGAGCCCGACGGGCGGCCTTCAAGCCGTACTTCTTTCTCTCCTTCATTCTGGGGTCACGGGTCATGAAGCCGGCAGCCTTCAGAGCGGCACGGTTCTCGGGATTCATGGTGACCAGGGCGCGGGAAACGCCATGACGGATGGCGCCGGCCTGACCGGAAACACCGCCGCCGGCCACGGACACAACAATGTCAACCTTGCCCAGCATGTCGGTGGTGACCAGGGGCTGACGAACGATCAGCTTCAGGGTCTCCAGACCAAAGTAGTCGTCGATGTCCCGACCGTTGATGATGATGGAGCCGGTGCCGTTCTCGTAAACACGGACACGGGCAACGGAGG